>JAPWVC010000058.1 GCA_028275195.1 Candidatus Acetothermia bacterium | reverse complement strand
TTCACCGTGACCGTGCTCGATGAGCGGGTCCGGCGGGCCTTCGAGCCCTACAGCTCTCCTTCCCTAGCCCGCCTGGAGGCCCTGGAGAGGCTGGCCGAGGCCGGGATCAAGACCTGGCTCTTCTTCGGGCCGGTCTTGCCCTACTTTTCGGACTCCTGGGAGCATATCGATGAGCTGTTCGCTTCCGCCGCGGAGGCGGGGGTCAACTATCTCCTCGTCGATCGGCTCAACCTCTATCCCCAGGTCTGGGGCCGGGTCCGGTGGCTCCTCAAGCGGAGGTTCCCCGAGGCCCTCCCTGCATACGAAGAGTATCAGCGAAATAGCGCTATCTGGTGCGAGGAACTGCGGGCCAAGGCCGAGGAGGCGGCCAAGGGGCATCGGATCTCGCTCCGATTCGCCTTCTAAGCTGGGATGGCAAAGCTCAAGGTGTTCTACCGGCGCGGGCCCGGGCAGGTCACGGTCTATGAGCAGGAGCTGCTCTACGATGACGGTCGGCTGATCGTCTCCAGCGCACCGTTCCGGCCCTCGGCCTCACTGCGGGCCCAGCTCCCCCGGCTCGCGGACGAGGAGTATCGCGCGATCTGGTCCGTAGCATTGGGGGAATGGCACGACCTCGGGAAGGTCTATGACCTCGCGGGCGAGCTGGTGGGCTACTACTGCGACATCATCCGGCCAGCGAGGCGGACGCCCGCGGGTCTGGAGGTCGAGGACCTCTTTCTCGACCTCTGGGTCTTCCCCGAAGGGCGCTACCTCGTCCTGGATGAGGCAGAGTTCGCTGTAGCCTTGAGCCGGGGCTGGCTCGATGCCTCCACTGCCGCCAGGGCCAAGGGGGAGCTCTCGCGGCTGATCGGGGAGGTCGAATCGGGCCGGTTCCCTCCGGCGAAGGTCAGGGAATTTTGATTTGACCTTCCTTGCGGGCCTTTCTACCATTTGGGGGATGGAAGGCCTTTCCTTTCGCTGTGCCGCCTGCGGGCGGGAGTATCCGCTCGGGACCGGAAGGTGGAATTGCGCCTGCGGCGGGCCATTCGAGCTCGTGGGCGGGCCGCCTTTCTCTAAGGCCGGGCTCGAGCCGGGCGAGTGGAGCCTCTGGCGGTATCGGGCGATGCTCCCGGTCGATGAGGAGGTCTCGCTTGGGGAGGGGCTGACCCCGCTGGTCAAGCTCGAGCTCTATGGCCTGGAGGTCCATCTCAAGCTGGAGTTCTTGATGCCCACCGGCTCATTCAAGGACCGCGGGACGGCCGTCCTGGTGAGCTTCCTGAAGGGGCAGGGGATCGAGGAGGTCGTGGAAGATAGCTCGGGGAACGCCGCGGCGAGCCTGGCGGCCTATTGCGCCAAGGCCGGGATCAAGGCCAGGATCTTCGTCCCGAGCTATGCCTCTCCAGCGAAGCTCCGGCAGATCGAGGTCTATGGCGCCGAGCTCGTGCCGATCCCGGGCTCGCGGGCCGACGCTGCCCGCGCGGCGGAGGCAGCCGCCCAAAAGAGCTATTACGCCAGCCACTACTGGAACCCGTTCGTCCTGGAGGGGTTGAAGACCTTCGCCTATGAATTGTGCGAGCAGCTCGGCTGGCGCGCGCCCGATAACCTGATCTTCCCCAGCGGCCATGGGACCTTCCTCTTGGGGGCTTACCGCGGCTTCCGCGACCTGGTCCAGGCCGGGGCGATCCCCCGGCTCCCGCGGCTCTTCGCGGCCCAGGCCCAGGCCTGCGCCCCGCTCGCTGAGGGCTTGAGGCGGGGGCTTCCCGGGCCGGCGGAGATCGAGCCGGGGGAGACCATCGCGGAAGGGATCCGGATCGCTAGGCCGGTCCGCGGCCCGCAGGTCTTGGAGGCCATCCGCGCGAGCGGCGGCGGGGCCGTGGCCGTCAGCGATGGCGAGACCGAAGCGGCCCAGCGCGAACTGGCCCGGCTCGGCCTCTATGTCGAGCCGACCTCCGCGGTTGCCATCGCCGGATTGAAGCGCTTGATCGAGCAGGGAGTCATCAGGCCAGGGGAGCTGACCGTCCTCCCACTCACGGGGAGCGGGCTGAAGAGCGGATGAGGGTCCTGATCGCCCCGGCTCCGTTCAAGGGCTCACTCTCCGCTCCCCAGGCCGCGGAGGCCATCGCCCGGGGCTTGCGAGAGGCCTTCCCCGAGGCCGAACTGGAGCTACTCCCACTGGCCGACGGCGGGGCAGGGACGGTCGCGGCCCTGGTCGCGGCCACCGGCGGGAGGACCTTCACTGCCAGGGTCACTGGCCCCCTCGGGGAGCCGATCGAGGCGAGCTGGGGCCTCCTCGGGGACGATGAGACGGCAGTCATCGAGATGGCCGCGGCCGCGGGGCTGGGGCTCCTCCCCCCGGGGATGAGGGCTCCCTTGAAGGCTACAACCTATGGTGTGGGCGAACTGATCCGCGCGGCACTCGGCCATTCCCCAAGGCGGATCATCATCGGCTTAGGAGATTCCGCGACGGTCGACGGCGGGGCTGGCTTGGCCCAGGCCTTAGGGATCAGGCTCCTCGACTCCCGGGGAGAGGAGCTCCCACCGAAGGCGGGGAATGAGGGCTTAGCAAGGCTGGAGGGGCTCGACCTTTCGGGGCTCTCGCCCCGGCTTAGAGGGGTCGAGGTCCTCGCCGCTTGCGATGTCCAGAACCCCTTGCTGGGGCCGGAGGGCGCGGCCCGGGTCTTTGGCCCGCAGAAGGGGGCCAGCCCGGAGATGGTCCCCTTACTGGAAGACAACCTAAAGCGCCTGGCGGAGGTCATCGCCCGCGACTTGGGCCGGGAGGTGGCGGACCTCCCCGGCGCGGGCGCGGCCGGTGGCCTGGGAGCAGGCCTGGCCGGATTTTTGGGGGCCTCTCTCCACTCAGGGATCGAGCTGATCAAGGGGGTCCTGAAATTCGAGGCCCGGCTCGCCGAGGCCGATTTGGTAGTCACCGGGGAGGGGCAAGTCGACCGGCAGACGGCCTTCGGGAAGGCCCCGGTCGGGGTAGCTCGTTCCGCGAAGCGTTCGGGTAAGCCGGTGATCTGCTTTGCCGGGGCGATCGGCCCAGGGGCGGAGGAGGTCTATGCCCATGGCCTCGATGTGCTAGTCCCGATTTTGCCCGGCCCGCTGCCTTTGGAAGAGGCCCTAGCCCGGGCAGAGGAGCTCCTCGAGGCCGCGGCGGCGCGGGCGGGAAGGCTGCTCAAGCTCGGTTGGCTTGGAAAGGAGGGCTACGAGCTAGAATCGAGATGAAGGAGAGGGTTCTGATCACCCGGAAGATCTTCCCCGAGGCCTTAGCGCTCCTCAAGGAGCAAGGGATCGCTTACGAGATGCATGAGGGCCCGCCGCTCACCAAGCAGGAGCTGCGGCGGAGGATCGAGGGGGCGGAGGGGCTAATCTGCCTGTTGAGCGACCGGATCGACCGTGAGGTCCTGGAGGCGGGGAGGGGCCTGCGGATCGTGGCCAATGTGGCCGTCGGATACGATAACATCGATGTCCAAGCCGCGAGCGAGCTGGGGATCATGGTGACCAACACTCCGGAGGTCCTCACCGAGGCCACGGCGGACCTGACCTTCGGGCTGATCCTGGCCGTGGCGAGGCGGATCGTCGAGGGTGATCGGCTCGTCCGTAGCGGGGGGTTCCATGGCTGGGAGCTGGACCTCCTGCTGGGAGCCGAGGTCCACCACAAGATCCTGGGGATCGTCGGGCTCGGGCGGATCGGCCAGGCGGTCGCCCGCCGGGCCCATGGCTTCGGGATGGAGATCCTCTACTTCGACCCCATCCGGCGGCCCGAGGTGGAGCGAGAGCTCGGGGCCCGATTCGTCGGGCTCGAGGAGCTGCTCCAACGGAGCGACTTCGTCTCCTTGCATCTCCCGCTCACGCCCCAGACGCGCCATCTCCTCGGTAAGAGGGAGCTAGGATTGATGAAGCCCACCGCTTTCCTCATTAATGCCGCCCGGGGGCCGATCGTCGATGAGGCGGCCTTGGTCGAGGCCCTCAAGGCGGGCAAGCTCGCCGGGGCCGGGCTCGATGTCTTCGAGCACGAGCCAAATGTCCACCCCGAGCTGCTCAAGCTGGATAATGTCGTCTTAACCCCGCACATCGGGAGCGCGGGGCGAGAGACCCGGGTGAAGATGGCCCTGATGGCCGTGGAGAATCTCCTCGCCGCCCTCTCGGGCCAGAGGCCCCCGAACCTCGTCAATCCTGAGGTCTGGCCCAGTCTAGTTAAGCGGGCCAGGCCGGGATGAAATCCGCTACCACCGAGCCGCCGATGAACTCCCGCAGGATCGACTCCTCAGGGACCAGCTCGGGCGGGCAGGGAGAGATCCAGCTCAGCAACTGGAGGAGCCGCCTCGCCTCGGGGTATTGGGGCGAATCGGGCTCGACCTGGCGGAGGAGCGGCTCGGCCAGGGGCTTGAGGACCGCCAGCTCGTGCGGCAAGGCGGAGTTGAACATGGTATCCGCATTCTCCTGGTAGGGGAAGACATACTGCTCCTCGCCGTGGCGGACGCTCGGCCACTGCTCAAGCGTCCTCTGGGCATCGCTCCCCCGCTCACGGCTGTCTCGGACGAGCCGGCGGATCAGCCTCGTATCGGTCGTGGGGACCCGCGTCAGCCGGTCGAGCCGCAATTGGGCGACCGCGGAGACATAGATCCGGAAGATGCTCTCCTGAGGGATTTGGGGGACCAGCGCCGGATTGAGCCCATGGAGCCCCTCGATCAAGAGGATATGGCCCCGCCTGAGCCGGACGGTCGGGCCTTCCTCGCTCTTCCCGAGGAGGAAGTTGTAGCGCGGGAGGGTCACCCTCTTCCCCTTGAGCAGGGCGAGGAGTTGCTTGTTCAACAGCTCCAGGTCCAGGGCCTCGAGGGCCTCGAAGTCCGGCTTGCCTTCAGGATCGCGGGGCGAGCGCCCCCTTGGGAGGAAGTAGTCGTCCAGGCTCAAGGGGAACGGCCTCCGCCCGTTCGCCAGCAATTGGACCGCCAGTCTCCTGGAGAAGCTCGTCTTCCCCGAGGAGGTCGGACCGGCGATCAGGACCAGCCTGACCGGCTCGGGGCGGTTGCAGATCTCGGCGGCGATCTCCGCGATCCTCTGGGAATGGAGGGCCTCCCCCACGAGCATCAATTCTCGCCCTCGCCCACTCGCGAGGGCCAGGTTGAGCCCACCAAGATCGTGGACCCCCAAGAGGTCGAGCCAGCGGCTGTATTCGTTGAAGACCCTCGCGAGCTTAGGATACCGCTGGACCGGGGAGAGCTTGAGCTGGTTCCGCTGAGGGAGCCGGAGGATGAACCCCGGGGGATGGTGGAGTAGGGCGAAGTGCCTGATCTTCCCCGTCGAGGGGAGGAGTGGACCATAAGCCGGGACGATCGCCGGCCCGAGGCGGCGGAGGCAGACCTCGTCCGCGTTGTAGCTTTGGAAGAGCCGGAGGCGGTCCTCCTCCCCGGCCTCGCGGAAGAGCCGCCTCGCCTCCTCCAAGGGGACGAGCTCGCGCGAGATCGGCTCATCGGCCTCGGCCAGCTCCTCCATCCTCCGCTCCAGCCCCTCCAATTCCCGGGCGGTGAAGGCCCGCCGGCCCGAGATCTCACAGAAGAGCCCGCCAAAGGGGACGGAGTGCTCGACCTCCAGCTTCGCTTGGGGGAAGAGCTCGCGGATCGCCGCCTCCAGCAAGAGGATCGCGCTCGCCTGGTAGAGGCGATACCCCGGCTCCTCCGCCAGCGTCACCGGCCGAGCGGAACAATCGTGCTCTACCGGCCAGTCCAGCTCGCGCAACTGGTTCCCCACCAGCCCGGCCACCACCGGGAGTGGGCTGGCGTTGGCCCGCTCTAGGAACTCCCCCAGCCTTGCCCCCGGGGGGCCGCAGAGGATCCGCCCGTCGGGGAGCCGGACTCGGACATCCCGGCGAGGGGAGCAGAGCTTGATCCGTCTCGACTCCATGGACATTGAGTCTCATTATAACGACGGGCGTCCTTTACCGGCCACCGCGCGTCTGCTACAATTCAGCAAGGGTCCTATCATGGACAAGATCGTCATCAGGGGGGCAAGGCAGCATAACTTGAAGAATATCGACCTGGAGCTCCCCCGGGATAAGCTGATCGTGATCACCGGCGTCTCCGGGTCGGGGAAGTCCTCCCTCGCGTTCGACACGATCTACGCCGAGGGCCAACGCCGCTATGTCGAATCCCTCTCGGCCTATGCCCGTCAATTCCTCTCCCAGATGGATAAGCCCGAGGTGGACTTCATCGAGGGGCTCTCACCGGCCATCTCGATCGACCAGAAGCGGAGGAGCCATAACCCCCGCTCCACCGTGGCCACGATCACCGAGGTCTACGACTACTTGAGGCTGCTCTTCGCCCGGATCGGGAAGCCCCACTGCTACAAGTGCGGCCGGCCGATCACCCAGCAGACCTCTCAGCAGATCATTGAGCGCATCCTGAGCCTGGGCGAGGGGACGAAGGTCCAGCTCCTCGCTCCCGTAGTCCGCGGGAGGAAGGGCGAATACCGGAGCCTCTTCGAGGAGCTGAAGCGCGAGGGCTACAGCCGCGTCCGGGTCGATGGCGAGCTCCATGAGCTGGAGGAGGAGATCACCCTCGATAGATACAAGAAGCATGAGATCGCCGTAGTGATCGATCGGCTCATCGTCCGGCCCGGCCTGCGCGCCCGGATCGCCGACAGCGTGGAGACGGCTCTCAAGCTCGCGGAAGGGAATGTGATCGTCTCCATCGTCGGGGGCGAGGAGCTCTTCCTGAGCGAGCACCTCGCCTGCCCCCATTGCGGGGTGAGCTACGAGAAGATCGAGCCCCGGCTCTTCTCCTTCAACAGCCCTTACGGCGCCTGCCCGGAGTGCGGCGGGCTGGGGATAAAATTGGAGATCGACCCCGAGCTCGTGATCGATAGGAGGAAGAGCCTCTTCGACGGGGGGATCATCCCCTGGGCCGGCTCTCAGAGCCGCTGGCTCTATAGCTTGCTTAATGGCCTCTGCCAGAAGTATGGGATCGACCCCCATGCCCCATTGGGCCAGCTCCCGAAGGAGAAGCTGGAGATCCTGCTCTATGGGGCCGATGAGCCGGTCCGCTTCCTCTACACCAACCAAGAGGGCCGGACAAGGATCTTCGAGGTGGCCTACCACGGGGTGGTCCACAGCCTCGAGCACCACCTCCATGAGGACCAAACCGAGGAGAGCTATGAAGAGTTAAAGCAATACATGAGTAGTCGCCCCTGCCCTGCCTGCGGAGGGAAGCGCCTCCGCCCCGAGAGCCTGGCGATCACCGTCGGGGGGAAGAACATCATCGAGGTGACCGAGCTGTCGGTGAAGGAGGCCTACCGCTTCTTTGAGGAGTTGACGCTCACGGAGCGGGAGGAGCTGATCGCCCACCAGGTCCTGAAGGAGATCAAGGCCCGACTCAAGTTCATGATCGATGTTGGCTTGGATTACTTAACATTGGACCGCCCCGCGGGGACCCTCGCGGGCGGGGAGGCCCAGCGGATCAGGCTCGCTACTCAGATCGGCTCCCAGCTCGTCGGGGTCCTCTACATCCTCGATGAGCCGAGCGTCGGGCTCCACCAGCGAGACATTCGCAGGTTGCTCAACACGCTCAAGGGGCTGAGGGACCTGGGGAATACAGTGATCGTGGTGGAGCACGATGAGGCCACGATCCGGGCCGCTGATTTTATAGTGGACATCGGCCCCGGGGCCGGGGCAAGCGGCGGGGAGATCGTCGCCACCGGCTCTCTCGCGGAGATCTTGGCCTGCCCACGCTCGATCACCGGCCAATACCTGAGCGGGAAGCGGTCGATCCCGATCCCCAAGCCCGAAGAGCGTCGCTCACCCAAGGGGTGGATCATCATCAAGGGGGCCAGGGAGCACAACCTCAAGGGAATCGATGTCAAGATCCCGCTCGGGGTCTTCGTCTGCGTCACC
>JAPWVC010000057.1 GCA_028275195.1 Candidatus Acetothermia bacterium | reverse complement strand
GGCCCGGCTGGAGGATGGCGTTCCCTCCCAAAGCGACGACGACCAACTCCTTCTCCAATTGTGGTCACTCCTCGGTCGATGGATGGAGGACTCAATTATATGGCATGCCCCCAGCTTGTCAACCAGTCCTCCTGCTGGCGCGTAGTTTCATCTCGCCTCCTTCCAATGCAGCAAGCTCTTAGGGGTTGCCATAGCTTGAAGGAAGGGGTATCTTCAAGGGGATGCGGAGCATCTTCTTCAATGCGCGGCGGCTGCGGTCGGGCTGGCGGATCCTGCTCTTCCTCGCCCTCGCCTACCTCCTCTTTGCGGCGAGCAGCTCGCTCCCCTTGGCCCTCTTCCCGGGGGTCGAGGCCCTCGATTCCAGTGACCCGCGGAGCCTCCTCCTCGACGGCTACCTCATCTTACCGCTCCTCCTTGCCTCCTGGTTCATGGTCCGTTACATCGACCGCCGGCCGTTTGCCTCTCTCGGGCTGAGCTTCAGGGCCCGCTGGGTGAGGGAGTTCCTCATCGGGGTGGCCATTGGGCTGGGGATGGGCGGGCTCTTCCTCGCGGCGAGCGGCCTCTTGGGGGCGGTCAAGCTCGGCTGGAAGGGCCTCTCCTGGCCGGAGCTGGGGCTCCTCTTCTTCGGGTTCCTCTTGGCCGCGGCCTTCGAGGAGACGCTCTTCCACGGCTACCCCTTCCAGACGCTGATCGAGGGGCTGGGGGTCTACCCCGCGCTCTTCATCATCTCGATCGGCTTCAGCCTCCTCCACCGCTTTAACCCCCACTTCAGCTTGATCGGGTCGATCAACATCGGCCTGGCGGGACTCCTCCTCGCGCTCGGCTGCCTCAAGACCAGGGCCCTCTGGCTCCCGATCGGGGTCCATCTCTCTTGGAACCTCTTCCAGGTCGGCCTCTCCCTCCCCGTGAGCGGGCTTGCCTTCTCCGGCGGCCCATTCCAAGCGGAGCTGCAAGGCCCGGAGCTCTTGAGCGGCGGGGAGTTCGGCCCGGAAGGGAGCTTGATCACTACAGCCGTCTTCGCCCTGGCGATCACTTTTCTTTCCCTCACGAAATCGATCAAGCCTTGGCCAGCCCAGGCCAAGCTCTGGCAAGAGCACCTCTTCCCCCCATCGCCAAAGGGGCTAGACCTCTGAGATGACGAGCCGGGCTTGACAGGCCCTGGGGCGGTCGGTTAAACTCCTCTCTGGGATAACCCATCCCAGTGGAGGTGGTGCTCTTGAGATCGGGACTTGTGCGGGCGCGGCTACTCGCCCTCCTGGTCGGCGGGCTCGCCGTGCTGGCCATCGCTCAGGCCCAGCAATTTCCGGTGACCGTGGTCGACGACCGTGGGCAGGAGATCCTCATCCCCACCCGGCCGGAGAGGATCTTGGCGATCGGGGCGCTCTATGTCGAGATCCTCCTGGACATCGGCGCGGGGGCCAGGCTCGTCTGCGTCGCCGACTCTCCCGACAACCCCGCGGAGGTCGCTGACCTTCCCCGGGTCGGGCCGGCCTTCTCTCCGAGCGTGGAGGCGATCCTCGCTTGCGAGCCGGACCTGGTCTTGGGGGCCTGGGGCGCGGTCCGAGACAGGCTCGAAGAGCTCAAGATTACGGTCCTGACGACCGGGCTCATCGCCAGCCTCCCCGACATCTTCTCCACGATCCGGACCGTCGGGAAGGCCGTGGGCAACCTGGAAGAGGCTGAGGCCCTGATCGGCGAGATCGCCGAGGAAGTCATCCTCATCGAGAGCAAGGTCCTGGGGAGGGCGCCGGTCCGCGCGGCCTTCCTCTACATGATGGCCCCGGACACCCCGCCCTATGTCGCCGGTGCCGGCTCGATCGAGAATGAGCTCCTCTTCCGCGCCGGTGGGATCAACATCTTCGCCGACATCAGCGGCTTCCCTCAGGTGAGCCTGGAAGAGCTCCTCGCCCGCGATCCCGAGGTCATCTTCACCGATCCTGCCCAGGTGGAGAACATCTACGGGAGCCGACTCCTCGCGGGGGTCGCGGCCGTCCGGGAAGGGAGAGTCTATGGGATCAAGGCCTCAGCGGTCACCTCGACCCGAGTGGCCCAGGCGCTCCGGACGATCGCCGAGCTCCTCCATCCGGAGGCCTTCGGTGGGTAAGGGCCTGACCTTCGCGGTCTTAGGGAGCTTGGCCCTCGCCAGCCTCCTCGGGGCCGTGATCCTCGGGCCAGTGCCCATCCCCTTGGGGGAGAGCCTAGCGCTGATCTTCCGCCCGGACGGGAGCCTCCAGAGCGCGATCGTCCGGGAGATCCGGCTCCCCAGGGCCCTCCTGGGCTTCGCGGTCGGAGGGGCCCTGGCCCTGGCCGGGGCGGCCCTCCAGGGCCTCTTCCGGAACCCCCTCGCTGACCCCTACATCCTGGGGATCGCGGGCGGGGCCACCACCGGCGCGGCGATCGTGATCGCGCTCGGGCTCGGGAGGCGTGCCTCCCCCGTGGCCCTCCCTCTGGGGGCCTTCCTCGGCGGGCTCCTGGCCGCCTCGCTCGTCTATCAATTGGCCAAGACCAGGGCCCAGCCCGGGAGGAGCACCCCCCGGACCTCGCCCTTCAGCCTGATCCTGGCCGGTGTGGCCCTGGGCGCGGCCTTCGCCTCGGTCACGAGCTTCATCATCTTCTTCACCGCTGGGGACCGCCGGCTGAGCGAGATCCTCTTCTGGGGGATGGGGAGCCTGGGGCGGGCGAGCTGGCCCTACCTCTGGGCGATGCTCCCCGTGGCCGCGCTGGGGCTGCTGCTCCTCCAGGTCATGGCCCGCGAGCTGAACGCCCTGGCCTTGGGCGAGGAGGGGGCCCAGCACCTCGGGCTCGAGCCGGAGCACTTCAAGAAGGCCCTCCTGGGCGTGACGACCCTCCTCACCTCCACCGCGGTCGCCTTCGCCGGGACGATCGGGTTCGTCGGCCTGATCACGCCCCACATCATCCGGCTCATCCTCGGGCCGGACCACCGTTCCCTCCTCCCCGCCTCAGCCCTCGCCGGGGGGATCTTCCTGATCTGGGCCGACGCCGCCGCGAGGACCGTGATGCGCCCGGCGGAGCTACCCCTCGGGGTCATCACCGCCCTCATTGGAGCCCCTTTCTTCCTCTACCTCTTGCGCACCCGGCCCGGAGGTGAGATGAGATGAAGATCTCGCTCCAGAACCTGGGCTTCGCCTACGACAGCCAGCCGGTCCTGGAGGGGATCACCCTCGAGCTGGGCGATGGGGAGATCCTCGCGCTCGTCGGCCCGAACGGGAGCGGGAAGTCGACCCTCCTCCGCAATATCGCCGGGATCTTAAGGCCGACGCGGGGGGCGATCTACCTCGACTTCAAGGAGGCGCGCCTCCCGCTAGCAAGGCTCACTCCCCGGGAGCTGGCCCGCCTGCTCGGAGCGGTGGAGCAGGAGCGGCATGTGGGGTTCGACTTCACCGTCCGGGAGCTGGTCGAGTTAGGAAGGCTCCCCCATCTCGGGCGGCTCGAGCGGCTCGGCCCCAAGGACTACGACGCGGTCCAGCGGGCGATGGAGCTGACCCATCTCGAGGAGTTCGCCCACCGGCCGATCTCCACCCTCTCTGGTGGTGAGCGGCAGCGTGCCTTCTTAGCGATAGCGCTCGCACAGGAGCCGAAGGCCCTCCTCCTCGATGAGCCGACGGCCCACCTCGACATCAACTACCAGCTCGAGATCATGGAGATCATCCGCGAGCGGGCGAACGCGGGCTTAACAGTGATCATGGCCCTCCACGACCTCAACCTCGCGGCCCACTATGCCGACCGGATGGCCCTCCTGCACCGAGGCCGAATTCTCGCGCTCGGCCGGCCGGAGGAGGTCCTCACCCCCGAGAGAATCAAGGAGGCCTTCGGGGTCGAAGTGGCCGTCGCGCGGAGCCCGCTGACCGGCGCGCCCCAGGTCCAGCTCATCCCTCCAGTCCGGGCCCGCCAGGGGCTCCCAAGATCGCAGGAGGGAGAAGATGCCAGAGGATGAGCTGGGCCTGATTAGCCTCTACTGGGGCGATGGGAAGGGGAAGACGACCGCGGCCCTGGGAATGGCCCTCCGGGCCCTGGGCCATGGCTTTCGGGTCCATCTGATCCAATTCTTCAAAGGGGGGAGCAAGTCCGGCTTCCAGGAATACGGCGAGCTGATCGCGCTCCAGCGCTTCGAGCGCTTTTCCTATGAGCAGTTCGGCGTCTCCGACTGGATCATCGGCAAGCCGACCCCGGAACAGAAAGAGGTGGGGCAGAGGGCGCTCGCGGCCTCGCGGGAGGCAATCTCCTCAGGGAAGTATGATTTGGTGATCCTGGATGAGATCCTCTATGCCGTCTCGCTCGGAGTCCTGGCTGTCGAGGATATCTTAGGACTTCTGGAGCGGAAGGCCCCCAAGACGGAGGTCGTCCTGACCGGGAGCCATGCGCGCCTCCCGGAGCTCGAGGCTATAGCCGACCTCGTGACCGAAGTCAAGAAGATCAAGCACCCCTACGACCGTGGGATCAAAGCACGGAAAGGGATCGAGTATTAGAATCCGGAAAGGCCCATTTAGCGCTGATCTTGGGGTTTCGGCGATGAACCTGACCGCGCCGAGTGTGATCGCCAGGCTCCTCCAGGAGCACGGGCTGAGGCTGAGGAAGGCCCTCGGCCAGCACTTCCTCTGTGACGAGAATGTCCTGAAGAAGATCATCGCAGCTGCTGAGCTTGCGGTAAGTGACCTTGTCATCGAGCCCGGCGCGGGCTTGGGGACCCTGACCTTAGCTCTCGCGGCCCGCGCTGGACGGGTCATTGCTGTGGAGCTCGACCCTAAGCTGGCCGAAGTCCTCCGGGCGAATCTGGCCGCGAGCGGCTCCACGAATGTCGAGGTCCTCCAGCAAGACTTCCTCGAGCTTGACCTGGCGGGGCTGATCTCCGCGCGGCGTTCTATCTTCGGACTGACCCAGGCCAAGGTCGTCGGGAACCTCCCCTATCAGATCACCTCGCCGATCCTGGAGATGCTCTTAGCTGCCCGGGGGCGCCTCACTTCCGCGATCTTGATGGTCCAGCATGAATTGGCCGAGCGGCTCGCCGCCCCGCCGGGGCCGCGGGCCTCGGCCCTGGGGGTCCAGCTCCAGGCGGTCGCCGATGTGGAGCTCTTGGCCAAGGTCCCCCGGACCGTCTTCTTCCCTCCGCCGGAGGTCGACTCCGCGTTGATCCGATTGGCTTTCCTAGCACGGCCCCGGATCGAGGCTGATTTGGAGGTCTTCTCGAGGGTGGTCCGAGCGGCCTTCAACCTGAGGCGGAAGACGATCAAACAAGCCTTGATCCGCTCGCCCTTCCTGGCCTTGGAAGAGGAGGCCGTGCTCCTAGCCCTAAGAGAGGCGAGAATCGACCCACACCGACGGGGGGAGAGCCTCTCGCTTGCGGAGTTCGACTGCCTGGCCCGAGCCGTCGCTCAGATCATAGCCCGCTGCGGAGCCGCTGATGGAAGAGGTTCAGATTGACCGGTGAGAGGGCCGATACCCCTAAGGGGGCGCTGAAGGCCAGCAGCGGGAACTCTAGGCTGGCGAGCCCGACGCTGAGGAGTTGCTCTGCCGGCCACGGCCGGGTTGGTAGCTCGCACCCCCTCTCCATCCTCTGGCCCAGGATGAGCCAGGAGGCGAGCCTTGCCAGAGCTCGAAGCCAAGAGAAGAAGTATTCCCGAGCCCGGCCCTCCTCGAGGGTTGCCACCTCCTCCGCGCGGAGCTGGGCTACCCGCGCTGAGCAATGGTCGCAGGTCAGGAGGTGTATTGAGACCTCCGAGAGCCCCCAGTCGCCATCGAGGTCGGCCCGGCGGAGCTTGGGAAGGAACTCCTGGTCGAAGTGCCACTCATCCCCCAGCGCCCCACTGAGGTAGGCCCTCAGGACCCGCTCCGAAGGATGGTAGCTATACTCCATCTCTGCGGGCTTCTGGAATAACTCACGAAAGAACCCCTCGCCCATCCCCTCATACCTCCGCTGGAGCGAGCTCCATCTGCTCATAGATCTCCCTGATCCGGCGCTTCTCCCGGGTCGAGTTGATCTCCTTCCCCACGAGCTTCCGGATGTAGCGCCACTCGAGGTGAGTCCCCTGGAGCATCTCGAAGGTCAGGTTCTTTAAGGTGATCTCGCCCCGCTCGATCTTGGCGATCAGCCAGCGCTTCTTCACGCGGTCTAGCTCGCCGGAATAGTTGCTGTAAAGGTAGACGAGCAGCCCGCGCACAGCCTGTTTGTCCCCAGTCCGCTTGGCCTTGGCGAAGGCCAGCCACTTCCGTGCTCGGGCCTCCTCCCCGTCCAGCATCAGGAGGGGGGCGACCCTCTCCGGGGCCTCCTCATTGCACCGAACGATATGCTCCCCATAGGCCAACCGGGCGAGCTCGACTAGGTTCTCCTCCATGCTCTCGGCCTCCGCACCAATCTTACCACCGAATTTAGGGACCTTGACCGTTGTCATTTTAGCCCATCTTTGCCCTTATTGCTACCGCCAGCCGGGGCTGGGTTCGGGGTTGACAGCCTGAGGCGAGGGGGTATAATCAAAAATTGGGCCAAGGTGGCGGAACTGGAAGACGCGCGGGACTCAAAATCCCGTGGCCCCAAAGGCCGTGAGGGTTCGACTCCCTCCCTTGGCACCAGCCAGATCGGGGTGGGGGCAAGAGTCTTTTTTATCTTATCGTTTAAATCCGGAGCTAATGGACCTCTCGAACTTGAAGCGCCTCGCAGGGGAGCGAGCCATCGCTTATGTCAAGGAAGGGATGGCCATCGGCCTTGGGAGCGGCTCGACGGTTTATTATGCGATCCAGAAGCTCGCGGAGCGCGTCCGGGCCGGCCTGAGGGTCCGCTGTATCCCCACCTCGCGCAGGACCGAGGAGCTAGCTTTGAGCCTGGGGCTCACTCTGACCGACTTCTCCGAGGTCGCTGAGCTGGACCTCGTGATCGACGGGGCCGATGAGGTCGACCCCCACTGCAACTTGATCAAGGGCGGTGGCGGGGCGCTCCTGCGGGAGAAGATCGTCGCCTCCGCCGGGAAGAGGGTGATCATCGTCGTCGATGAGACGAAGCTGGTCGAGCGCTTGGGGGCCTTCCCCCTCCCCGTGGAGGTCCTCCCCTTCGGCTGGGAGGCCACGCTCCGGCGGTTAGAGCGGCTCGGCTGCCGCGCGGTGCGGCGGGAGGAGGATAGCCAGCCCTTCCTCACTGACAATGGGAATTACATCCTCGACTGCCACTTCGGCGAGATCGCCGACCCCACCAGGCTAGAGCGGGAGATCGACCTCATCCCCGGGGTCGTCGAGTCCGGGCTCTTCCTCGGCCTGGCCGAACGGATCATCGTCGGGAGAGCGGGGGGGACCGTCGAGGAGCTCGTTTGCCCCTCCAGGATTTGGCTGGGGCGGGAGGACTCGAACCTCCAACCTCCCGGTTAACAGCCGGGCGCCCTACCATTGGACTACACCCCATCTCCTACCTTGAAGATAGCCCCTCCTCAGCCGCCTGTCAAGGGCAAGGGCGAAACTTCTACCTCCACCCTCGGTATATGGGGCGACCGAGAGGAGGTGATCTCGATGTCCAGAAGGATCCTGAAAGCCCTGGCGATCGCCATCCCGGTGATCTTCCTTCTGGCCGCCGCACCGGCCCTCTTCCCCAGCGGGCGGCAGCCGCAAGGCGAGATCAGCCCCCAGACAGGGACCCAAGTGAGCCTGAGGTTCAAGAACGATATCGGGGTCGAGGTCTGCGGGCTCCAGGTGAAGTTCAACCTGCCTCCCGCGGAGGTCCTCGGCCAGCTCAAGGCCGTGACCCCGTTCAAGAGCCTCATCCCGATCATCGAGGGGAATGTCGTCTACTTCTCCGGGGCCTGCGTCGCCCCAGGGGCGATGGTGGAGATGAAGCTTGCAACCCTCTCCGGGATCGCGGTCCTCGATTACTACTGGGTTCGGGAGGGAGTCCTCATCCCGGGGAGCTCGCCGATCGAACAGCTCGTGGAGACCGTCACTTTGAACAAGCTCCCGCTAGTGAAGGAGCAGCCCCAGGAGCCGCTCATCGTCGTCCGGTTCGCTCTC
>JAPWVC010000052.1 GCA_028275195.1 Candidatus Acetothermia bacterium | reverse complement strand
AACGGGCTCTTCGGCTGGGACATCTACCTCGCCGCGGCGGTCGCGGTCGCCTTTACGGCCCTCTTCGCCGCCCTAATCTACTGGGGCTTCATCCGCTACTTCATCTTCCATCCGGTCGTCACCGTGATGGCTACCCTGGCTTTCTCGCTCCTCCTAGAGCAGCTCCTCCTCGTCATCCCCGCCCTCGGCCCCAGCCCACGCAACCTCGACCCCTTCCTCGAGGGGGCCGCGCTCCTCTGGGGAGCCCAGGTCCCCAAGGACCGCCTCCTCGGGTTCTTGGTCTCCTGGGCCTGTTGTCTTGCCCTCTTTTTCTTCATCCGCCGGAGCAAGGCAGGAAAGGCGATCCTCGCCACCGCCCAGGACCGGACCGGCGCAGCCCTCGTGGGGATCGAGCCGGAGAGGGTCTACCTCCTGACCTTCATGATCTCGGGGGCACTGGCGGCCGTCGCCGGGATCTTCTTCATCTCTTGGACCTCGCTCGTCCCGAGCATCTGGCGCGAGCCGATGATCATTAGCTTCGCCATCGCCATCCTCGGGGGCCTGGGGAGCATCCCCGGGAGCCTTGCTGCTGCCTATCTAGTCGGGTTCCTCGAGACCTGGACCATCTATACCCCCGCCTTGGGGCCCTCCTGGGTCGGGCTCCCCTCATTAATCTTGTTGCTGACGGTCCTGATGCTCCGGCCTCGGGGCCTCTTCGGCGGGAGAGCAGAGTGAAAATGAAGGGCCGAGGCTCAACTACAGCCCTAAAGGCCTTGGTGGGAGTCACGGCGCTCGGTGTCCTCGCCTCGCTCCCCCACCTCCCGGTCTTCCACCCTGAGCGGGGAGATCCCTGGATCACCGCCTTCATCTTGGCCAATTACCTCGCGGTCTTCGCCATGAGCTGGGACATCCTCTCAGGGTTCACCGGCCAGATCAGCTTCGGCCAGGCCTTCTTCATCGGGGCCGCGAGCTATACCGGCGGGCTCGCCAATGCGGTCTGGGGCTGGCCGATCTCCATCTCGATCCCGATTGGAGTCCTCGCGGCCGTCCTCTTGGGCTTCCTCGTCGGCTTCCCTACCCTGAGGCTCCGGGGAGCCTACCTCGCCCTGGTGACCTTATTCCTCCCGATCCTGGCGGTGAAGCTGGTGAGCATCGAGCGGTTCGCCAGGATCACTGGCGGGGGGCTGGGCAAGGCCGGCCTGACGCCACTGGCAATCGTGGCCTTGCGGGACTTCAATAACGACGGGAGGATCGATCGGGCCGACCTCCTCCTCCGCTATGCCAAGATCCAGCAGCTCGACTATTACTACTCCCTGGGGCTGATGGCCTTCGTGGCCGTCCTCCTCCTCTGGCTCGCCCGCTCGAAGGTCGGGAAGATCTTTGAAGCCATCAGGGAGGACGAGGAGGCGGTCGAGGCGGCAGGGATCAACGCCGCGAAGTATAAGATCCTAGCTTTCCTCATTAGTTCCGCGATCGCCGGCCTGGGCGGGGCCTTCTACGCCCACTACTGGCGGAGCCTCGTCCCCTCAGAGATGCTCTCTTTAGACCTCTCCCTCAAGGTGATCATCGCCGCGGTCTTGGGGGGGATGGGGACGATCCTCGGCCCGATCCTCGGGGCCTACTTCCTCATCCTCGGGAAGGAGCTCCTCGGACGGACGGTCCCCTCCGCTTTCACTTTGAACCTCCCGCCGGGATGGACGACCCTGATCTTTATCGCCGTGCTCTTGCTGGTCCTGCGCTTCGCCCGCCAGGGGATCATCCGCCTCCCCCTCTTGCGGGGAGGCCAAAGGGGGAGAGCCTGGCCTTAGGCGAGCTCTGTTCCTTTCCTCCCCCCTGCCTCGCCCCTCTTTTAGGGGATCCGGAAGATGGCCTTGGCCCGGTCCACCTGGTCCACAGTGAAGACGATCTGGTTCTTCTCTACAGTGCAGTAGCAGGAGAGCACATTGATCCCCTCGTCAGCCAGGCGGCCGAGGATCGTTGCCAGTTGCCCGGGCTGGTGGGGGAGGCTCAACACCAGGGCCTCTCGCTCCTCGAACTCGATCCCCTTGGCCCTCAAGACCTTGCGGGTCTTGTCCGGATCGTCGGGGACAATAGCGATGATCCCTTCGTCCAGGACGGTCAGCCCCGCCACCCCCTCCAAGTTCACATGCTCTGCCCCCAGGGCCGCGGCCACATCCTGCAATGCCCCGGGGTTATTCCCCAGGATGAACGAGAACTCCTTCACCTGAGATCACCTCCGATAAGGGCTACTCCTCGAGGCCCAGGAGCTCCTCCAGCCGCGGGCGGTCGAACCCGACGACGATCTCCCCGTCGACCTCGATCACCGGGACGCCCATCTGGCCGGACTTCTGGATCATCTCCTCCGCCCGGATGGGGTCCTCAGCGACATTATACTCCTCATAGGGGATATTCCGTTCATCGAGGAATTGCTTGACCCGCATGCACCACGGGCAGGTCGGCGTGGTGTAGACCTTCACCTCCGGCATCTCCGCGCCTCCTTTCTCTATGTTAGGGTCAGATAACTCTGGAGCAGCCGCTCGATCTCCCCCTCCCTCGCCCCGCTCAAGCACTCCCGTGCATAGCTCTGGAGGATAAATAGGGCAACCTTCTGGAGGGCACTCCTGGCCGCGGCGATCTGGGTGAGGACCTCGGCGCAGTCCCGCTCCCCGAGCATCCGCTGGATCCCCCGGATCTGGCCCTCAATCCGCCGCAAGCGGTCCCGCGCGGCCTTCAACTCCTCCGGCTGGAGCGCTATCGCCATCTATCTACCCCTCGACCCCCTTGAGGACCTCGGCGAGGAACTCCCTCTCCGGGAGGGCCCCAACGAAGCCGGCCGCCTCATTGACGACGGTATAGGGGACAGCGGTGATGCCATATCTGTTGGCTAAGTCGACGAATTCGGTCGCCATCACCATGTCAGAGGTGATATGCTCATTGACCATGGCGAACTTGTGGGCCGTCCGGACCGCCCTGGGGCAGTAGGGGCAGCCCGGGGTGACGAAGACCTGGATATGGAGGGGGCTCTCCAGCCGCCTTAGCTCTTGGATGATGTCCTGAGGGAGGTCAACCCGCCCTCGCGAGACATCGATGATCGCCTCGACCAAGGAACCGAACTCATACCCCACCGGCCCGCCGAAGAACCTGAGGCCATAGCTCTTCTCTGCGGAGCCAGCCATGCCGGCCAGGACGATCGCCGGGGCCTTGTCGATCCCGAACCGCTCGATGGCCTGGCGATCCCCAGGGAAGTTGTGGCTTTGGACCGTGATCCGCCCGTCCAGGCCCGCTAGCTCCTCGAGGAGCTGGGCCGTGGTCGCGGCCATCTTGCCCCCGTCCCGGAAGAAGTGGAGGCGGACACCGCTCTCGAGCCGCCCCTGGAACTCCTTCAGCAAGTAAGCCCGCTCTTCAGCCCCGAGTAAGTTCATCTCGACCTCGCTCTCTATACCCCTCAGGGGTATAATGGATTATACCACCGGGGGCCGCAAGGGGCAAAGGTTGCTCCCGAGGGGCTGGAAGGGTATACTTTCCCCTCAACAACTGAGGATGAGGAGGTCCGATGATGGCTGAGGAGCTCGACCTACGCCGGCTCCCCCAGGACCACCCGCGGAGGTTCCTCCCTGAGGAGCTGGACCTAGGGAGATGGGAGGTGCTCGAGCCGCTCTTTTCCGAGCTCGAGGGGCGGAGGCTCGACTCCCGCGCGGCCCTGGAGCACTGGCTTTTGGACTGGTCCGAGCTGGAGGCGGCACTCGACGAAGAGGGGACGATCCGCTACATCCGGATGACCTGCCAGACCGACGACCCCGAGAGGGAGCGGGCTTATCTTGAGTTCATCGAGGAGATCGAGCCCAAGGCCAAACCCCGCTTCCAGCGCCTCCGGGAGAGGTATGTCCAAAGCTCGGCCCGCGGGGAACTCGCCTCGACTCCGGCCTCATTTTACTATGTCCTGGATCGGAGCATCGCCAACCAGGTCGCCCTCTTCCGGGAGGAGAATGTCCCCCTGGAGAAGGAGGAGGCCAAGCTGGCCCAGCAATACCAGAAGGTCTCTGGTGCGATGACAGTCTACTTTAGGGGGAAGGAGCAGACCCTCCAGCAGATGGCCCGTTACCTAGAGGAGCCAGAGCGGCGGATCAGGAGGGCGGCCTGGGAGCTGATAGAGGAGCGGCGGCTCGAGGACCGCGAGAAGATCGATGAGATTTACGATGAGCTATTGGCACTTCGCGAGCAGATCGCCCGGAATGCCGGGTTCAGCAATTATCGGGACTACGCCTTCCGCCGCCGCGAGCGGTTCGATTATACCCCGGAGGACTGCCTCCGCTTCCACCGCGCGGTCGAGGAGGAGATCGTCCCCTTGATGCGGGAACTCCAGCGCCGCCGCCAGAAGGAGCTAGGCTATAAGCGCCTCCGGCCATGGGACCTTCTGGTGGACCCCGCTGGCCGTCCGCCGCTCCGGCCATTCAAGGCCGCTGAGGAGTTGGTCCAGGGCTGCGAGGAGGTCTTCTCCCGGGTCGGGGAGGAGCTGGGGCGGGCCTTCCGCCGCTTGCGTGGGCTCGGGCTCCTGGACCTGGAGAGTCGGAAGGGGAAGGCCCCGGGGGCTTACAGCGCCACTCTCGCAGAGAAGCGGCTCCCCTTCATCTTCGCCAACGCCGTCGGGCGGGACGACGATCTCCGGACGATGCTCCACGAGTCCGGCCATGCCTTCCACACGCTGGCGGCGCGGGAGCAGCCGCTCTACCACTACCGCCATGCCCCGCTGGAGTTCGCTGAGGTGGCCTCGATGGGGATGGAACTCTTGGGCGGGGAGCACCTCGAGGTCTTCTACCGAAGGAGGGACGAGGCCATCCGCTCTAAGCGGGAGCACCTCGAGCGGATCGTCCGCCTCTTGCCCTGGATCGCCACCATCGATGCCTTCCAGCACTGGATCTATACCCATCCCGGCCACAGCCGCAGGGAGCGGAAGGAACAGTGGCTGGAATTGCGCCGCCGCTTCGGAGGGCTCGAGAGCTGGGAGGGCTACGAGGAAGCCCTGGAGAATCAATGGCAGCGGCAGATCCACCTATTTGAGTATCCCTTCTACTACATCGAATACGGGATCGCCCAGTTGGGGGCCCTGGGGGTCTGGCGGAATGCGAAAACCGATCCTAAAGGCGCGGTCGCGGCCTATCTCCGGGCCCTAGGGCTCGGTGGCTCAAGGCCCCTCCCGGAGCTTTTCCAGGCCGCCGGGCTTCAGTTCGACTTCTCGAGCGGAACCGTGGCCGGGGCAGCCCGGGCCCTAAGGGCGGAGCTGCTCTAGCCTAGCTAGCCGGGGGTGCGAAATGAAGGCCAAGGTCAAGTGGAGCGAGGGGCTCCAGTTTGTGGGGACGGCCGAGAGCGGCCATGCCCTCGTGCTGGATACCCATGCAGAGGTCGGGGGCCTTGAGGCCGGCCCGAGCCCGATGGAGCTGGTCCTGCTCGCCCTGGGCGGCTGCACCGGGATGGATGTCGTCTCGATCTTGAGGAAGATGCGGGTGGAGTGGGCGCGGTTCGAGATCGGCCTGGAGGCCGAGCGGGCCGAGGAGCACCCCAAGGCCTTCACAAAGATCCATCTCACCTACCGGATTTGGGGGGCCGACATTCCAGAGGACAAATTGAAGAAGGCGATCGACCTCTCCCTAGAGCGCTATTGCTCCGTCGGGGCGATGCTTGGCAAAGGGGCGAAGATCACTTATGACTACCATATCAACCCCGAGCGGTCAGTCGATCTCCCCGGAGACTAGCTTCCGGAAGTATTCTTCTATATCTTCTAGGCCATAGATCGTCTTTCGTCGCTCGTAGTCCTCGAGCCAGGCGTCCTTGATTGTATCGTCCCGGCGGATCTCGATGTCGTCGATCCCGAAGTGCTCGACCATTCGGCGGGCTTCGCGCTCGATCTCGGCGTCCTTCACCCGGAAGAGGAACCGCGGGAACTCCGGTGCCATCAGCTCACCCTCCTTGATCTTACAAGATCCGGACCTCGATCCCTGTCCCAGCCAGCCTCTTCTTGAAGTCCTCGGGGTCGGCCCTCGTCTCCGGCAAGAGGTTGTAATGCGTGGGGATCACGATCTTCGGGGCGATCGTCCTCGCTGCCTCCGCCGCCTCCGGGCCGTCCATGGTGTAGGTCCCGCCGATGGGGAGGAAGGCCAGGTCCAAGGCCTCTTGCTTGAGGGCTGCCATCTCCGGGATCGAGTCGGTGTCCCCAGCGTAGTAGAGCCGCTTCCCCTCGAGCTCGAGGATCACCCCCATCCCGAAGCCCTTGGGATGGAAGGGCTGGCCCGGTGAGCGGAACCGGTGAGTATTGTAGGCCTGGACGGCCTTGAGCTTCACTCCCCCGACCTCCAGAGCTTGGCCGACCTCCAGTTCCTGGGCTTTGGCGGCCTTGACCTCCCTGAGGTTACAGCCCTTCTTGGCCACCACCTCCGTCCCCGGCTTGCAGAGCTGGTTGATCGCCCCGGGGTCGAAGTGGTCGAAGTGGGCATGAGTGCTCACGATCAGGTCCGCCTTCTCTTCCGTCCCCTTCAACACCTTGGAGAAGGGGTCGATATAAATGACCCTCCCCTTGGTGTCCTTGATCTGGACCGTCGAATGCCCGATCCACCGGATGGTCAAGCCATCGAGCTTTGTTTCTTTCCCGGCCATGAGCCCTCCTTTCCTGAAGGAAGGATAACGCTAGTCCGTCGATCGTTGCAACCTGGCTAGCCCAGCCTAGCCGAGCCGGAGGGCAAAGAGCGGGACGAGCATCTCCTCCGGCGTGAGCCCGCCGTGGTAGCCCTTCAGGCAGAATTCATCGTAGGGGTAAAAGATGAACCCCCGCCCGCGAGCGAGCAGGACCAGATCGCCGATCCGGGGCCACCACTCCTCTCTAATGGTCCTTGCTGGGCCGAATAGGCCCGCGGCGAGGGCCTCATCCGATTCGAGGGCGATGACCCGATCGCTATATCGCCTTAGATAGCGCTTGATCGGCTTAAGCTCCCCCTGCCGGAGGTGAAGGTAGCTCACGCGGAAGTCCCCGGTCGGCGGGAGGAGTAAGCTCCGGGCGAGGCGCGGATGGCGCGTGATCGAGAACATCTCCTCGCGGCGGACCTCGACCAGCCCGTGGTCGGCAGTGATCAACATCAAAGCATCGCGGGCGGCTCGCGGGCTGAGCTTCTCGAAGAATTCGTGCTCCAGGGAGAAGGAGAGCTGCCGGAGCTCTGCTTGAAGCTCCTCCTGGGAAGGCCCGTAGATGTGGCCGATCCCGTCGATGGCATCCCAGTAGGCGCTGATGAAGAGAGGGTCATCCGGATTCTGCTCCAAGAGCTTCCTCATCTGGACGCAGAGGTCGGAGGAGTTGATGATCGGCATAAGATGCGCGCCGCGGTAGAGCAGGCGCGAGAGGCCGCTCCGGAGGAAGGGGAGCTTGAGGAGCATGAACGATCGAACCCTCGGGGCGAGCCGTTCGTAAATCGTCTTAGCCGGGAAGAACCGGGTCGGCTTGAGGCCGAGCTCGAGCAGCACATCCGGCCGCTTGAACCCCTCGGGGGAGAGGCTAAGCATGTTCGCCACCAGCCCGAATTCCTTTAGGAACATGCGGAACCCGAGCAGCCCATGCTCCCCCGGGGGAAGGCCGGTGGCAAGGCTCGCCAAGGCCGTGGCCGTCGTGGCCGGGAAGACTGAGGTGAGGGGGCCAAGCCGCCCTTCCTCGGCCAGCCTGGCGAAGACCAGCCCCTTATCCTCCATCAGCGGGAGGAGCTGCTCCCATCCGAGGGCATCAAGGGTGAGGAGGACGACCTTTCGGACCCCTTCAAGATCGGGGAGCAGCTCCGCTGGGAGCGGCGGCTGGGGCGGCTCCTGGCCGAAGAGCTTCAGGATCGTCCCGGGAAGGCTGACCAGTGAGCGAGCCCAATCCGGGAGCCGCGCTTCACCCTCATCCACCAGCTCCCGGAGCATCCTACTTGAAGAACGCCTTGGCGACGATGAAAGCGGCGAAGACGACCGAGACCATGCTCATCAGCTTAATCAGGATGTTCAGGCTCGGCCCGGAAGTATCTTTAAAAGGATCGCCGACAGTGTCCCCAGTGATCGAGGCCTTGTGGGCGAAGGTCCCCTTCCCCCCGTAAGCCCCCTCTTCGATGTATTTCTTGGCATTGTCCCAAGCCCCACCGGCGTTGGCCATCATCACTGCCACGACGAAGCCGCTAGCGAGGGCCCCGATGAGCAGGCCCACCAAGGCCGAGACCCCAAGAAAGATCCCGACGAGCAGGGGAGTAATGATCGCCATCAGGGCGGGGAGGATCATCTCCCGCTGGGCCGCCCGGGTGACGATGTCCACTGCCCGGGCCGAATCCGGCTCGGCCTTCCCCTCGAGCAAGCCCTGGATCTCACGGAACTGGCGCCGGACCTCGAGCACGATCTTCGAGGCCGCTCGCCCGACTGCCCGCATCGTGATCGAGCAGAAGATGAAGGGGACCATCGCCCCGATCAGGAGCCCGGCGATCACCATCGGGTTCTCCAGGCTGAGGTTAAAGTTCCTCGCCAGGAAGGCCTCCCTGAGCGCTTGGGGGAGTTGCTCGAAGAACTGGAGCTT
>JAPWVC010000051.1 GCA_028275195.1 Candidatus Acetothermia bacterium | reverse complement strand
AGGCTGTTCAGCGAGCCCTGGACGATCCTGGCGGAGATGAGGTTCCGCAGGGGCTCCTCCTCCGGCTGATACTTGCTCAAGCGGTCCTGGGTGAGCCGGACCATCCTCACCAGCCCGGCGCGGAGGGCCTCCCAGGCCATCTCCCCAGGCGTGGCTACTCGCTTATTCGCCAGGTGGTCCCGATCGTCCTCCAGTCTGGGGTCCTCGGCGAAGGCGAGGAGCCGCTCGAGGATCAGGACGATCTCCTCCGGGCGGAGGACGGTCTCCTCGACCCCGGTGAGCCCGAGCTTCTTATTGAGCATGAACCGCCCGACCGGGGTGAGGTTATACCGCTCGGGGTCGAAGTAGAGCTTCCTCAGGTAATCCTCGACCTGGGCGAGCGAGGGGCGCTCCGTGCCCCGGAGCTTCCGGTGGATCAGGAAGAGCGCCTCCTCGCGTGTATTCGTCTTATCTTCGGCTAGGCTCCTCTGGATGTAAGGATTGAGGAGCTTGATCCTCCTGGGGTTGGCTTCCAGGATCGCCTCGATCGCCTCATCGGTCAATTCCTCCCCCCGCTCGAGGAGGACCTGCCCGTCCTCGCGGATCTCCTCCCCCAGTTTGTAGCCGCGATAGGAGGCGAGCTTCTCCTTGGTGAGGGGATTGACGGTGAAGCTGAACCGCTCGATGATCTCCTCCGTGCTCATCCCTAAGGCCCGGAGGAAGGTCGTGACCGGGACGACTCCCCGGTCGAGGTTGACCACCACTCGCCCTTTCTTGGTGTCGAGGATCATCTCCAGCCAGGCCCCATACTCCGGGAGGACATGGGCCACAAACTCCTGCGGCCGAGTGTCCTCGTGGTAGAAGTAGAGGCCAGGAGAGCGGTGGAGGTAGTTGACCAAGACCTTCTCCGCCCCGTTGATGATGAAGGTCCCTCGCGGGGTCATCAACGGGAGATCGGCGAGGTAGAGGTCATCTTCCTTGATGATCTTCCCCTTCTGGCGCAAGATGCCCTTAGCCCGGAGCGGGGCGGAGTAGGTCAGGTTCCGGTCCTTGCAATCTTGTTCGGTATTGTGCGGCGGCCCGAGGTAGGGGTCAGTAAGCTCGAGGGCCAGTTCCTCTCGCCCTTCCTCCTTGATCGGCGAGATCTCCGCGAAGAGTTCCTTCAGCCCCTCGTTGAGGAACCACTCATAGCTCTCTCGCTGCCCCGCCAGAAGGTCGGGGAGCTCGAGCCTCGGCCGGACACGGCCATAGAAGCGCCTCTTCGTCGCCGTCATTGTCATTGCAATTCGATCTCGGCCCCCACCGCTTCCAGCTTGGCCTTCAGGGCCTTGGCCTCCTCTTCAGAGAGGCCATCCTTCACGACCGCGGGGAGGGCATCGACCAACTCCTTGCTCTCCTTGAGCCCCTTCCCCGTGATCTCCTTGATGAGCTTGATCAATTGGACCTTCTGCTGGCCGGGGCTCTTGAGGACCACCTTGAAGGCGGTCTTCTCCTCCGCGACCGCCGCGCCACTACCGGCTGGAGCCGCTCCTCCGCCCGGCGCGGGCGTGACCGCCACCGGAGCGACCGCCTGAGCGCTCACCTTGTAGCGCTCCTCGATCGCTGCCACCAGCTCGGCCAGCTCCTTGACCGTCATCTGATCGATCGTCGCGAGAAACTCTTCCTTGGTCATCACTCCTCCTTAGCTTCATTCATTCGCGGCACCCTCTTGGGCTTGGGGCGGCATCGCCGCCTCTGCCTCCTTCCGCTTGCGGACCTCATCGAGAGCGATCGCGAGCCTGGCGATGATCATCCGCAGGTCGCTCGCCAGCTTCTGGATCGGGGCCTTTAGGACGAAAGCCAGCCTCGCCAGGAGCTCCTCCCTTGAGGGGAGTGCGGCGATCCCAGCCGCCTCGCTCGCTTGGACCACCTGCCCCTCGAGGAGCCCGCCTTTGATCTCATACTGCTTATAGCGCTTGGCGACCTCGAGCGCTACCTTGAAGGGCAGGACCGCATCGCCATAGCCGATGAGGACCCCCGTCGGGCCGACCAGGAAAGGCTCAACCTGGAGGCCCGCTCGCTGCGCGGCCAGCCGGGCGAGGGTGTTCTTGACCACCCGATACTCCAGGCCGCTCTTTCGGAAGAGGCGGCGGAGTTCCACCATCTCTTGGGCGGTCAGGCCGTGGAAGCCGGTGAAGACGAGGGCCTTCGAGTGCTGGAACTTCTCCTCCAAGAGCGCTAGCTCTTGCTCCTTCTTCGGTGTCGGCATCGGACCTCCTTCTCAGCTCCTCTTTTGGTGCGAGGAGCCCAGCCTAGAGCATCCTCGCGGCGACGAGCCGCCCGATCTCATCGGGATCGAGCTTGATCCCCGGCCCCATCGTCGAGGAGATCGTGGCCGCGCGGAGGTATTTCCCCTTCACATCGGCCGGCTTCTCCTCGAAGATCGCTTGGGCAAGGGCGAGGAAGTTCTCCCGGAGCTCCTCCAGGCTGAAGGAGACCCGCCCGAAGGGGGAGTGGACATTCCCGTATTCATCGAGGCGGAACTCCACCCTCCCTTGCTTCAACTCCTTGATAGCCTGGCCGATCTCCTGAGTGACCGTCCCGGCCTTGGGCGAGGGCATCAGCCCTCGCGGGCCGAGGATTTTCCCCAGTCGCCCGACGATCCCCATCATGTCCGGGGTGGCCACAGCGGCATCGAACTCGAGCCAGCCCCCCTCGATCCTCTTGGCCAGGTCTTCCCCGCCCACGACATCGGCCCCGGCCTCCTCGGCCTCCTTGACCTTCTCCCCCTTAGCGAAGGCGATCACCCTTCTCTCCTTCCCCACACCATGGGGGAGGAACACCGTCCCTCGGATCCGGTGCTCATTCTTCTTCGGGTTGACTCCCAAGCGGAAGACTGCATCCGCTGACTCGTTGAAGGAGCTGTTCGCCAGCTCCTTCATCAGCGCGAGGGCCTCCTCCAAAGGGTAGAGCCGCGTGCGATCGACCCTCTCCCTGAGCGCAAGATACCGCCTGCTCCTCGTCTGCCTCACCCTTCTACCACCTCGATCCCCATCTGGCGGGCGGTCCCAGCGATCGTCCGCATCGCCGCCTCTAGGTCGTCAGTGTTGAGGTCGCTCATCTTCAGCTCGGCAATCCGCCGGAGCTGCTCCCTCGTGATCTTCCCGACGAGCTTCACATGTGGCTCGCTCGAGCCGGTCTGGATCCCCGCCGCCCGCTTGAGTAGCTCCGTCGCCGGCGGCTTCTTCAGGACGAAATCGAAGCTCTTATCGATATAGACCGTCAGGACGACCGGGATGACCATCCCCTTCTCCATGTTCTTCGTGGCCTCGTTGAACTTGTTGCAGAAGTCCATGATGTTCACTTTCGCCTGGCCGAGGATCGGCCCGACCGGCGGGGCGGGGGTCGCCTGCCCGGCGGGGATCTGGAGCTTGATCACCTGTTCGACCTTCTTTGCCGGCATCTTCCCTCCTATCCTTTAGAGCTTCTCGATCCCCTCGAAGCCGAGCTTCACCGGAGTCTCCCGCCCGAAGATCCGGACCATCACCGTGACTTCCTCGTTCTCCTTGTCGATCTCGCGGATCTCCCCGGTGAAGTCCGCGAACGGCCCCTCGACGATCTCCACCACCTCGCCGACCTCGAAGTCCACCTCCACCCGCGGGCGCTCCTGCTTGGGGATCTCCTCCAGTCCGGCCTTCCGCTTCACGACCTTCATCTCCCGCTCCGGGACCGGGAGGGGCGGCGAGCCGACGAAGCGGCAGCGGAGGCCCTCGACGAGCTTCAGCATCTGCTCATTCATCTCCATTCGGGCGAAGATGTAGCCCGGGAAGAGCCTCCTCTTCTCGATCCTCTGGACGGAGACGACCCTCTTATCCTTGTATTCCTTGACTTTGACCAGCCCCGAGGCCTTGCTTACGATCCGGTCCTCTCGCTCTAGGAGGTCCCCCTTCTTGAGCCTCATCCCCTCATGGAGCCGGACCAAATACCTTTCGGGGATGATCTTGGTTATGATCTCCCCGTCCCCCTTCTCCAGCTCGATCTTCTTCACCCGGTCGCGGAGGACGATCTTACCCTTCGTCTCAGCGATGAATTCCTTGTCGGTCGTGAGGGGGATCCCCCCGCGGACCTTCTCCCCGACCCTGATATCCCGCCGGATATGCCGATCCGCGGGGATGAGGTAGACCTCCTCGTTCCGGTTGGTCATCTCGATGATCACCCGCTGGAGCGGGGTGATCTTCTTGACCGTGGCATCGAACTCCATGTAATAAGGGGGCTTGTAGGCGATGAGATCGCCGCTCTTGATCCGGCGGTTCGACTCGATCGCCAGCTCATAGTTATAGGGGACCCGATACTCCCCCGACTGGCCCCGGCGGCTCTTGGAGGTGATCACCTCCTCGACCGGTGCGAGGAAGTAGGTCTCCTCATGGTCGACCTTGAACTTCTCGATCTGGTCGCCCAGATCGAGCTCGGCCACCCTTCGCTCGAGCTCCTCCTTCACCTTGAGCTCGCTCCCGGCATAAGTCTGGATAATATACCAGCGCTTCATCTCCGTCTAACCTCCGGTGATCTGCCGGAGTAACCACTGGAAGAGGGCGTCGAGCGCACCGGTGTAGATGGTGAGGACGATGATCATGGCGATAACGAGGACCGTCAGGCTGAAGACCTCGGCCTGGGAAGGCCAGTCGATCTTCCCGAACTCCGCGCGCACCCCCCTCAAATATTGCTTGAACCTGTTAATCATCTCCGCGTTCGCACCCTCTTGTCACTCCAACATTAATCTGATCTAGAGTGGCAGGCCCGGGAGGACTCGAACCCCCAACCCCCGGATTTGGAGTCCGGTGCTCTTCCTGTTGAGCTACGGGCCTGCGCCTATTTATGTCTCCTTATGGAGCGTATGCCGCTTGCACCACCGGCAGTATTTGCGGAGCTCCAGCTTCCCCCGCATGTTCTTCGGGTTCTTCGTCGTGTGATAGTTGCGATGACGACACTCTGTGCAAGCCAGGGTCACTTGCTCCTTCAAGGTTGCGCTCCTCGCTCCGCTCCGTGTCCGCGGTCTGGCCTTACTCGATGATCTTGGTCACGACCCCCGCCCCGACGGTCCGGCCCCCCTCGCGGATGGCGAACCTCAAGCCCTCCTCCATAGCGATGTGGTAAAGGAGCTCGGCTTGGATCCGGACATTGTCCCCGGGCATGACCATCTCGACATTGTTCGTCAGGTGGACTGTCCCGGTGACATCGGTGGTCCGGAAGTAGAACTGGGGCTTATAACCGTCGAAGAAGGGGGTATGGCGGCCGCCCTCGTCCTTGCTCAGGACATAGATCTCGGCCTCGAACTTAGTGTGCGGGGTGATCGAGCCGGGAGCAGCGAGGACCTGGCCCCGCTCGACCTCCTCCTTCTCCACGCCGCGCAAAAGCACGCCGATGTTATCCCCGGCGATCGCCTCATCGAGGGTCTTGTTGAACATCTCTAGGGAGGTGGCCACGACCCTCCGGGTCTCTCGGCGGAGCCCGACGATCTCCACCTCGCTCCCAGGGGTGATCCGCCCTCGCTCGACCTTCCCGGTCACGACGGTCCCCCGCCCCTTGATGGAGAAGATGTCCTCGATCGGCATGAGGAAGGGCTTATCGACCTCGCGCTGCGGGAGAGGGATGTAGGTGTCGAGGGCCTCGACCAGCTCCCAGATCGGCTTAGTCGCCTCGGGGTCGGTCGGATTCTGCATCGCCTTCAGGGCCGAGCCCCTGATCACGGGGACGGTATCCCCGGGGAACTCATATTGATTGAGGAGCTCGCGGACCTCCATCTCCACCAGATCGAGGAGCTCCGGGTCGTCGACCAAGTCGATCTTATTGAGGAAGACGATGATGTAGGGGACATTCACCTGGCGGGAGAGGAGGACATGCTCGCGAGTCTGGGGCATCGGCCCATCGGCAGCGGAGACGACGAGGATCGCCCCGTCCATTTGGGCCGCGCCGGTGATCATGTTCTTGACATAGTCCGCGTGGCCGGGGCAGTCGATGTGGGCGTAGTGGCGATTCGGGGTCTCATACTCCACATGGGAGATCGCGATCGTCAGGATCTTCGTCTCATCCCGTCGCCCATGAGCGATCGAGGCCTTGGCGACCTCCTCATAGCTCTTCTCCTTGGCCATCCCCTTTTGAGCCAAGACCTTAGTGATCGCCGAGGTGAGGACGGTCTTCCCGTGGTCGATATGGCCGATCGTGCCCACATTGACATGGGGTTTTGTCCGTTCAAAACGCGCCTTCGCCATGAATTGGACCTCCTTCAGTAAGCTTAAGTCAACCTGGAGCCCGCGGTCGGATTCGAACCGACGACCTTCCCCTTACCAAGGGAACGCTCTGCCTCCTGAGCTACACGGGCTAAAGCGCAGTCGGAAACCCCGGGCTGCAGGCCCTTTCATTTTAACCTGCTGCGCAAACTTTGTCAACCGGAGCTGGTGGAGGGGGAGGGATTCGAACCCCCGAAGGACACTGCCAGCAGATTTACAGTCTGCCGCCTTTGGCCGCTTGGCTACCCCTCCGATCTTGGAGCTGGCGGAGGGACTCGAACCCCCGACTCGCTGCTTACAAAGCAGCCGCTCTTCCAACTGAGCTACGCCAGCCTCCCCGACCCGGCCGAGCCACATTCTACCAGGGGCTCCAAGGGCTGTCAAGCGGTCCGCCTGTGTGGGCAAGGGCGCCCTCGCCTTTAAGAGCACCCATGAGGTTAGAGAACGCCGCTAAGCCATTAGCTGTGGACGCTGATCCAGACCTCCCGGCTCCGCGGGCCGTCAAACTCACAGAAGATGATCCCCTGCCAGGTCCCAAGCTGGAGCCTCCCTCCGGAGACCGGGACCTGGACCGAGCTCCCCACCAGGCTCGCCTTGATGTGGGCCGGGGAGTTCCCCTCAGCATGGCGGTAATGCAGCCCTGGGGGGACGAGCCGTTCGAGCAATGCCGCGAGGTCCTCCTTCACCGAGGGGTCGGCGTTCTCGTTGATTGTGATCCCCGCGGTCGTGTGGGGGACGAAGACGGTGCAGATCCCTTCTTGGACCCCCGCCTCGCGGACGGCCCGCTCCACTTGAGGAGTGATGTCGATCAGCTCCTGCTTGGCCTGGGTCCTGATCGTCGCTCTCCTCAACCCTTAACTCTCACCCCTCTTCTCCCGCTTGAGGAGCTCCTCGGCCAGCTTCGGGGAGGTCACGGGCTGGTAGCCTTGGAACTCCATCTGGAAGGTCGCCCGCCCTTGGGTGAGCGACTTCAATTCGAGGGCATAGCTCTGGACCTCAGCGAGCGGGGCCTCGGCCTCAATCCGGTCGAGCCCTCCCTCCGGGGCCATTCCCAGGATCCGGGCCCGCTTCCCATTGAGGCTGCTCATGATGTCCCCGGTGAACTCCGAGGGGGTCCAGACGACGAGGTGCATCACCGGCTCGAGCAGGACCGGAGAGGCGTTCTGGGCCGCGATCTCGAAGGCCTTGGCCGCAGCGATCTTGAAGGCCAATTCCGAGGAGTCGACCGGGTGGGAGGAGCCGAAGTAGACTGCCACGCGCACATCGGTCACGGGGTAGCCGGCGAGGACCCCCTTCTCCAGGGCCTCGAGGACCCCTTTCTCCACCGCGGGGATGAACTGGCCGGGGATGACCCCGCCCTTGACCTCATCGACGAACTCGAACCCTTTCCCCCGCGGGAGCGGCTCGACCCTCAAGTAGACCTCGCCATACTGGCCTCGCCCGCCGGTCTGCTTCTTATGCTTGTAATTCCCCTCAGCGACCTTCTGGATCGTCTCCTTGTATGGGATCAGTGGCCGCTCCATCTTCACCGAGACGCCATAGCGGTTCTTCAGTCGCTCGGCGAAGACGGCCAGGTGGGTCTCGCCCATCCCCCAGAGGATCGTTTCCTTAGTGACCTCATCGCGTTGGAGGGCTAGGGTCGCCTTCGTCTCGACCAGCTCCTTTAAGGCCACGCTCATCTTCTCCTCATCGGCCTGGGAGACGGGGATGATGGCCCGGGCGAAGACCGGTTTGGGGAAGTCGGCCAGTTTCAGCTTTGGGGCCTGATCGTCGACGGCCAGGGTATCCCCGTGCGGGGGCATCGAGCTTGGTGAGGGCCACAAGCTCGCCCGGCTCGGCCTGGCTGATCTTCTCCGTCGAGCCCCCGCGGATACGGAGGATATCCTTGACCTTCTCCCGCTTCCCTTGGGAGAGGTTTATCAAACCAGCCCCCTCGCTCAGAGGGGAGCCGTAGACCTTAGCGAAGGCGAGCCGGCCAAGGTAAGGATCGGTCGCGAGGTTGAAGACCAGGGCCGCACCTTTAGCCTCCCCCTCCGGGGTGTAAGGTGGGGTGATTTTGAGGAGGAAGTCGGCCAGAAGGTCGATCCCCAGATTCAGCGCCGCTGAGCCGCACAGGACGGGGAAGAGGAGCCGCTGGCTCACTGCCGCTTTCAAGGCCGCCTGGAGCCGCTCCGGCGCGAGCTCCTCCCCCTCGAGGAACTGCATCATCAGCTCGTCATCGGCCTCGGCGAGATGCTCGAGGAGCCGCTCCCGCTCCGCCTCGGCCTGGGGGGCCAGGCTCGGGGGGATCTCGCCCTTCCTCTTGGCTTTATCGAAGTAGATGGCCTGCCTCTCCAGGAGGTCCACGACCCCAAGGAGCTTATTCCCCTCGAGGATCGGGAGTTGGAGTGGGGCGAACCGCTCGCTCAGCTCGGTCCGGAGCCCCTCGAGGGCCCTGGTGAAGTCCGCGTCCTCGACATCGAGCTTATTGATGAAGCAGAGGGCTGGCCTGTTAAATTCTTGGATCAACTCCCAAGCCTTC
>JAPWVC010000047.1 GCA_028275195.1 Candidatus Acetothermia bacterium | reverse complement strand
ATCTCGAGGAGAGGCGCCATCCCCGGCCTCACACCTCCTCCACAGCGAAGACATCGCGGAGGCCGTCCCCCACGAGGTTGAAGGCCAGGATCACTGCTACGATCGCCAGGGCCGGGAAGATCGTGCTCCACCATTCCGAGGGTAAGCGCTTAGCCCCGTCCGCGAGCATCGTCCCTAAGTCCGGCGTCGGGGGCTGGGCCCCTAGCCCGATGAAGCTGAGTGAAGCTCCCATCAGGATCGCGATCCCCATGTCAAGTGTCACCTTGGTCATGATCGGGCCGAAGCAGTTGGGAAGGATCTCTTTGAAGAGGATATGGAACTTGCTTGCCCCGGTCAATTCGGCCTCTCGTACGAAGAACTGGTTCCTCAGCGAGGCCGTGACGCCGTAGACCAGGCGGCAATACCAGGGCCACCAGGAGAGCGAGATCGCGATCATCGCATTGAATAGGTTAGGGGTGAGCATCGCCGCGATGGCCATCGCCAACACCAGTGGGGGGACGGCCAGGAAGACATCGGTGATCCTCATGATGAGGACCTCGATCCAAGTGCCATTATAGTAGCCGCCGAGCAGGCCCAAGATGACCCCCGAGGGGACAGCCAAGCTGAGCACCACAACCCCAAGGAGAAGGGAGAAGCGGTAGCCGAAGATCACCCGGCTGAAGACATCTCTTCCGACCCGATCAGTCCCGAAGAGGTGAGCCCTGCTGGGTGGGAGGCCCGCCTCACGGAAGTTCGTATAGGCCCCGGCATGCTCGGGATAGGGGGCGATGTAGGGGGCTAACCCGGCGGTGAGGCCGATCAAGACCAGGACGATCAGACCTATTACGGAGAGGGGGTTTCGCGAATACTTATACCAGCCCTTGGCCAGGCCCCGCTGCTTCCGCACCAACGCCCCCCAGAGCCCCATCCTGCGTTCCACTATCATCTGCTAGCCTCCTCTCCGCTGGATCCGGATCGTGGGATCTAAGAAGGTGATAATAATGTCCACCACCAAATTTACTAAGGCGAAAGTCACCCCGATCACCAGGACCACAGCCACGATGGCATTGAGGTCCTTGCTTAGCATGGCATTGACGGCATAGCGCGCGAAGCCGGGCCAGAAGAAGACCAGTTCGACGAGGAAGGCATTCGACATGAGGAAGGCGAAGTCCAGCCCCATTACCGTCACGGTCGGGATGATCGAGGGCTTCAGTAGGTATTTGAAGATGAGCTTGGCTGGCCTGATCCCGTGGACTTCATGAGCGGTGATGTAGTCCTTCTGGACATTCTCAATCAGGGAGGAGCGGGTGATCCGCCCCTCTTGGGCGATATGGATCACGGCCAGGCTGAAAGCGGGGAGGACGAGGTGTTTCAGTGCCAGGAGAGCAAGATCAGGCCGCCCGGCGATCAGGCTGTCGAGGACCATGAAGCCTGTGACTGTAGGAGGGGCCTTCACCATCAGGGGGAGGCGGCCGACGCTCGGGGCCAGCTTCAGCAGTTGGCTGAAGATGAAGAGCAGGAGGATCGCCACGACAAAGGAGGGCGTAGCGACCCCGAGGTAGGAGGCAAGCCGAGACAGGTTATCGAACCAGGAGTTCCGGAAGTAGCCGGCCAGGACCCCCGTCACCTGGCCGAAGACGAGGGAGATAAGCGTAGCGAAGAGGATCAGCTCGAGCGTGGCGGGGATATACTGCTTCAAGTCCGTAACTACAGGGCGCTGGGTATATAGCGACCTCCCTAAGTCCCCATGGAGCAAGGACCTGAGCCAATAGTAATACTGGACGGCAAAAGGCTTGTCCAGATGCATCTCGGCCCGGAGCTTCTGGACCTGCTCTTCAGTGGCGAGATTGCCAAGCGCGACTCGGGCCGGATCGCCTGGCACGACCCGGGCGATAAAGAAGATCAAGAGAGAGAGCCCGAAGAGGACGAAGATCGACTGCACAAGCCTCACACCAATGTATTTGATCATCCTAGGTAGATCTGGGAGGGCAGAGGCCGGAGTGCCCCTGCCCTCCCAGCCTCCTTGGCCTAGCCTAGCCGCGCAACTCCTTCTTCAGCTTCAGGTTGATCCGCCAGTTATGCATGTTCTCAGACGGGCCGACCATGTTGATCGAGACCTTGGGGCCGACGATGTAGGCCTGGTGAGCGAACGGTGTGGGCTTCTGGTAAGGGTAGAGGGCCAGGGCGTGCGCGGCGATCATCGGCTGGAGCTGCTTGTAGATCTCGAGCCTCTGGGCGAAATCGACGGTCGCCCGGGTCAGCTCGAGCAGGCGGATGATCTCCGGGTCCTCGAAGAACCAGTGGGCCTCGAAGATCCAGCCGAGCCCATTAGGATGATACATGGCATAGGTGTAGTAGTCCAGCGGGGGAGCGATCTGGGGAGCGAAGAGGAAGATCGTCATATTCGGTGTAGTCTCCGGAGAGGAGCACTCCGCGGAATACTGCGGCCAGGGCGGGCCAGCGATCTCGACCTTCACGCCCAGCTTGGCCAGATCGGCCTGGAGTTGCAGACCGACCTCCTCCTCGAAAGCAAGACCGCCGCAGTAGTGGAAGACGACGGGAGGTATCGGCCCGGTCGCATACTTGGAGAGCGCCAACTCCGCTCGGGCCTTCTCCAGGTTCTGCTTCCGCGGCTGGGGCTCGACCGGGACATAGCCGGGCATCGTCGGGAGGATGATCCCCGTCTCCCCTACCCCGAATTGGGCCCAGGGCCCGACTACGGCCTCATAATCGTAAGCATAGAGGACCGCCTTCCGGAAGTGCTCATCATCCGTCGGCGGGCGCTTGGTGTTCATCCAGACCGTCACATTCTGGGCCCAGACATAGGTCAGGCGGAGGCCCCTGGTGTTCTGGATCTCCTGGAGCTGGGGCAGGGTCCAACCGCCGTTGATCTCGAGGTCCAGGTCCCCGCTCTTGAGCAGCGTCATCAGCGTAGTGTAGTCGGTCTCCATGATGAAGATGAGCCGCTCGATCGGGACCTCATCCGGACCCCAGCCCTCGCTGCTCCAGCCCTCGAAGTAGTCCGGGAATCGGACGGCCTCCAACCGCTGGCCGGGGATGTGGCTGACCATCATATAGGGGCCAGTCCCGGCATCGTTATATGTTAGCCACTCCTCGCCATAGTCCCCGAGCTCACCATAGTTGCCGGGCTTCTTGATGTTCGCCTCCACGAGCCTCTTCTCCACAGGGAAGAAGAGCGCCAGTGTCTCAGGGAAGATGGCACTGGGCTTATCGAGGATGAAATCGACCGTATACTTGTCCACCACGGTTGCGGTCACCTTGCCCAATGGCCCAGAGTTGCCCCTTCCCATGGTGATGAACCGGGTCATGGACCAGGCGACATCCTCGGCGGTCAACTCGTTCCCGGAGTGGAACTTCACCCCCTGGCGGAGCTTGAACCGCCAGTGCGCGAGGTCACCGCCGACCGGCTCCCAGGATGTAGCCAGGTGAGGCCGGACTGAGCCTTCCGGCGTGGGATAGACCAGTGGGCTGTAGAGGTTATACATCACCTCGGTGTCATACCAGTCCGAAGCCACGGCCGGGTCCGACCAGATGACCGGGTAAGCGTTAATGACCGCCACATTCTCCGCGGCCTGCTGAGCCCCTACCAGGCCACACAACCCGATGGCGAGCATCGCCACAACGATCCCTAAGATCCTCGTGATCTTCACCTCTGTCACCTCCTGAAGTGATTTGTGGTCTCCTTTTTGCCTAAGTCCTCGCGGCTCTCACCTCCTTTCTCTTACGCCACCACCTGTAGCGCGTGGGTGCAGTTGTTCAAGCGCTCGCCTCCGGAATCCGTCACCACGACGATATCCTCAATTCGGACGCCGAACCGGCCAGGAAGGTAGATCCCCGGCTCGATGGAGAAAGTCATCCCCTTCCGAAGGAGAAGGCTGCTCCCCGGGGAGATGTAAGGCTCTTCATGGACATCGAGGCCGATCCCGTGGCCGGTGCGGTGGATGAACCGCTCGCCATACCCGGCCATCGTTATCGTCTCCCGAGCCGTCCGATCGACCTCCCCAGCAGGGATGCCCGGCTTGACGGCCCTTACCGCCCTCTCCTGGGCCTCTCGGACGACTTCGTAGACCTTCTGGAACTCTCCCGGAGGGTCGCCGCAGACGACCGTGCGCGTGATATCCGAGCAGTAGCCGCGGACACGGCAGCCGAAGTCGAGGATCACCACATCGCCCGGCTCGATCCGCCGCTGGCCTGCACGGTAGTGCGGGAGGGCGCTATTCGGTCCAGAGGCCACCAGCGTCTCGAAGGCGACCTTCTCCGCCCCCTCGGCCGCCATCGCTTCCTCCAGGGTCCTAGCCAGGGCCAGCTCGGTCAGCCCGCTGATCCGCAGGCCGATCACCTCCGCGAAGGCCTGATCGACGATAGCGGCCGCTTCCGCCATGGAGCGGATCTCCTCCGGGCCCTTCTCCATCCGCAGCCTCGCCATGAGCTGAGAGGCTAGGGAGAATTTAGCCCCAGGTAAGGCTTCCTCCAACATGAGGAGGAACCGCGCGCCCATCGTATCGTCGACGAGGACAAGGCCTGCCTGCTGACGGAAGGGCCTTAACGCCCGCTCGAGCAGCCCCTCCGGGCCGCTCGCGTCCCTCCAGATATGCAGCTCGGTGGGGAGCGGCCCGCCTCGGACCTGTTCAGCGTAGAGCTCCGGGACGAGGAAGATAGGTCCGCCCATGCGGGGGATGAGCAGGAGGAGGAGGCGCTCCCCGGCCTCATCGTAGAAGCCGCTGAGATAGAGCATATTCGAGCTGGGGGAGAGGGCCAAGAGATCGGCCTCCATCTCCGCCATCAACTCCTGGACCCTAGCGATCCGCTCCTCATAAGGGCTCTTGCTCATCCCGCTCGCTCCAGTAGCGTGACCGTCACGCGCTCAATCCCGCGCTGCCAGACCCGGAGCCCGATTTCCTCGATGGTCTGCCATTGGGCCTGTGGGACCCGGGCAAAGACATTGACCGGGAGATAGCCCCGATGATCTCGGACCACCTCCGGGCCGTAGTAGATCGAGACCGCCTCCGCAGCCTCGCCTCCTTCCTTCTCCCACTCCTTCCAGTAGATCACATCGCCTGTATTCGTCTGAGTTGTCTGGTTCTCCCGAGGGATTGCACCCTTGCTCTTTACCGGGAGGTAGATCTCCCGCCCGCACCAGCGGGTGTGATAGACCGTCGACTCCAGAGGAAGCATCTCCAGGAAGGCCCTGACGGTCTCGGGCGCGACCCCAGGGAGGAGCTCGGCGATCAGCTCGCCTCCGCGCTCGAATTTGAAGAGGACCTTACTGGGCATCTTGACCCACCTTGGCTGCTTCCATCTCCCTCATCTTCCGCCGGAGCGCCTCAGTGGCTTTGAGGTCGAGCTTCAGCTCGTTCCCTTCAATGACAACCCCATAATCCTCGCGCGCCTTGGCCAGCGAGACATAGCCGTTCCGGACATCTTCGAGGACCAGTTGGGGATCGCGCTCCAGCGGCGAGCCATAGCCCCCGCCACCGCCGGTCTGGAAGCTCACCACCTCATCCGGCTCGAGCGGCAGGTTAGAGACCTTCCGCCAGCGCTCTTCTCTCCCGTCCTTCCGGAAGACGACAGTGATGTTCGGCTTCCCGTCCTTCCCTCCGAAGAGGCCCCAAGGCGGGGTATACTTCACCCGGTCGGTCGTGACCGTCAGTCCAGCGCGATGACCGATGATCCGATAGTCTCGACGGACCCCAAGGCCCCCACGGAACTTCCCCGGCCCGCCGGAGTCCTGGATGAGCTCGAATCGCTCCACTCGCCAGGGGTAGCGGACCTCGGCGACCTCGGCCGGGACATTGTAAGTATCGCCTAGGTCCATGGAGAAGAGGGCTGATTCGCCATCCTCATAAGGCTTCCCGCCGTAACCACCGCCATCCGGCTCGGCACAGACATAATATCTCCCGGTCCGTGGGTCGATGCCGTAGATGAAGTCAGCCATGGAGTCACCGAAGTGGCCCGCGCGGACCCGGTCGGGGATCGCCGGGGCCAGGGCCTTGAGGATCAGGTCCGGGATGGTAGTCGTGGGGGCCGGCCACATCGCTGTGGCCGCGGGGAAGCGGGGCTTGAGGAGGCTCCCCTCGGGGATGATGATCCGGAGCGGGCGGAAGAAGCCCTCATTGTTCGGGAGGTCCGGGGTAGTGACGATCTTGAAGCCATATCGGGCGGAGGAGATCGTCGACGGCTCAGGGACATTCATCGGGCCGCGGCATTGCGGGGCGGTCCCGGTGAAGTCGATGGTCATCGTCTCGTCCTCGACAGTGATCGTGACCTTAAGGCGCAACTTCTCGTCGAGCGGGGCGTCGTCATTCCCGTCACCGTCGAGGAAGGCCTCCGCGGAGTAGACCCCGTTGGGGATCCGGCGGATGGCCGCGCGGGAGAGCCGCTCCCCCTGATCGAGGATCTCCTGGAAGGCCGCGAGCGTGACCTTCAAGCCATACCGCTCGATGATCTCCAGGAGCCGCTTGCTCCCCGTCCGGACTGCGGCGATCATCGCCCGGATGTCCCCCAGCACGGCGTCGGGGACCCGGGTGTTGGCCCGGATCAACCGGAGGATATCCTCATTCGGCTTCCCCTCCACCATCAGCTTGACTGGGGGGAGCCGGAAGCCCTCCTGGAAGATCTCGGTCGTATTGCTATACCACCCTCCGGGGTAGATCCCGCCCATATCGACGGTGTGGCCGCGGAAGGCGGCCCAGCCGCGGATCTCGCCCTCATAGAAGGCGGGGCAGAGGACGACGAGGTCCGGACAGTGGGTCCCACCGCCGTTATAAGGATCATTGCAAATGATGACATCGTCCGGCCTGAGGTTCGCCCGCCCGATCGTCTTGTAAGTGGCCATGACTGCGTCAGAGAGGTTGGCGAGGAAGATCGGGAGGCCGGGGGTCTCGGCGATCAGGTTCGCTTCGCTATCCAATACCCCACAACTGAAGTCCACAACTTCATAAAGGACGGGGCTGTAGGCCGCCCGCTCCACCGTCCTCCGGATATCACGGCTAGCCGCGATCAAGCGGTTACGGATTACCTCGAGGGTTATCGGATCTACCTTCATCCCTCCTCCTTATCCCAAGCTGATGATGAGATTCCCATACTGGTCCACGGAGCAGTGCTGGCCCTCCTCCACGACGGTAGTAGCCGTCGGCTCCTCGATGATCGCCGGGCCAGGGATCGCGTTCCCCGCCAGGAGCCGGTCCCGCCTGTAGATGGCAAACTTCTGATATCGCCCCTCGCCGCGGTAAACTTCCCTCTCCCCCAAGCGGGCCTCGGGGACCGGGGCCTTCCGCCCGCGGGGGATCTTCTGGAGTAAGGGCTTCTTGACCTTCCCGATCCCGATGACCTTGAGGGAGACGATCTCTTTCGGCTCCTCCGGGGCATTGTGGCCGTAGACTCGGAGGTGGAGCTCATCGAAGCTCTCGGCCAACCTTCTCCGATCAAGAGCGGTCAGCTCGGCCGGGGCCGGGACATCGAGGGTGTGCTCTTGGCCGTAGTAGCGTAGGCCGAGCTCATAGCTGATCACTACATTCTCCGGGGTGATGTTCTCCCGGGCGAAGAGCTCTCTTATCTGCCTCTCTAACTCCCGGAAGAGCCGGTTCACCTCCGCCAGGTCGGCCTCCTCCATGAGCTTGATATAAGTCCTTGTGAAGTCATGGCGCAGATCGGCCATCAGCATCCCCCAGGCGGAGAAGACCCCTGGGAATGGGGGGACGATCACCGTCGGGATGTTAAGCTCTCTTGCGATCTCAGCGGCGTGGATCGGCCCAGCCCCGCCGAAGGCGACCAGAGCAAAGTCCCGCGGATCATAGCCGCGCTTGACGGTCATCGATTGGAGGAGGCCGGACATGTTGGTATTGACGATCTTGATGATCCCCAGCGCGGCCTCATCGACGCTGATCTTGAAGTAGTCCGCGACCTTGGCGATCGCCTCCCTTGCGAGCTGGGGGGAGATCGCCATCTCCCCGCCGAGGAAGTAGTCCGGATCGAGGATCCCCAACTGGAGGTTGGCATCGGTGACCGTCGGCTCGGTCCCCCCGCGCATGTAGCAGGCCGGGCCGGGATCGGCCCCCGCGCTCTGTGGCCCGACATGGAGGGCTCCGGCCTCGTCGATCCAGGCGATGCTCCCCCCGCCGGCCCCGATCTCCCGGAGGTCCACGACGGGGAGGAGGATCGGCCGCCCCTCGACCAGGTATTGGTCCGTCGTCTCCGGGAGGCCATTCTTGATGATCGAGGTCTTGGCGGTGGTCCCGCCCATATCGTAGGAGATGACATTGTCGTAGCCGATGAGGCGAGCCAGTTGGGCCGCACCGATGGCACCGGCCGCTGGGCCGGACTCGACCATGGCGATCGGGATCTCCCGGGCCACGGTCGAGGTCATGACCCCGCCATTGGACTGCATGATCTGCAAGTCGCTCCGGAAGCGTCGCTCCCCCAGTTCCTCCTCCAGGCTCCGCAGATACCGCTGCACCACTGGCATGACATAGGCGTTCTGGACGGCCGTGCTCGTCCGCTCATACTCGTAAAACCGCCTGGTGATCTTGTGCGAGAGGGAGATCGACACCTCCGGCCAGCGCTCGCGGATCAGCCGCCCGATCTCCTCCTCGTGGACCGGGTTAGCATAGGCATTGAGGAGGCAGACGGCGACCGACTCGACCCCCTCGCGCTTCAGATAATCAATGAGCGGGTCGAGTCCGGCCCCGTCCAGCGGGACCAGGACCTCGCCCCCGGCCCCGATCCGCTCCTTGACCTCGAGCCGGAGATACCGCGGGACGAGCGGCCTGGGCTTCCGATAGAGGGCATTATACATCTCGGTCCGATTGCTCCGCCCGATCTCCAGGACATCCCTGAAGCCGGCGGTGGTGATCAGGGCCGTCTTAGCCCCCTTCCCCTCGATCAGGGCGTTGATCACCACAGTCGTCCCGTGGACCAAGAAGGAGACCTCTTCGAGCGGGACCCTGAAGCGCTCGATGCTCTGGATCGTCCCGATCGCGGGATTCCCCGGGGTGGTGGAGACCTTGTTGACCGCGATCTCGCCTGTCTCCTCGTTGAGGAGGACCCCATCAGTGAAGGTCCCGCCCACATCCGTGCTTAGCCTATACATTAACACCTCCCCTGCTTTGCTTTTTCGCTCCGCTGCTCCCTATCCCTTGCCTTTGGTGAAGCTC
>JAPWVC010000046.1 GCA_028275195.1 Candidatus Acetothermia bacterium | reverse complement strand
CTCGCACCCGCTGAGAGGGAGGCGACCTTCAATAAGATCATGGCGATGCGCAGCGCCGTCCCATACTGGGTCTGGGAAGGGACCCTCGAGCTCCAGTCGAAGATCATTAGCGGCGCGGCCCTCCCTCCTAGCCCGAGCACCTTCGAGGAGATCCAGGCGATCAGGCAGCAGTATCCCTAGGGCTTTGGACGGGGAATAAGTTAGGAGACGGGGCCCCCACCTCATCGAGGTGGGGGCCTCTCTTGCTCCTTTCCAGCATTTTAGGACTTTGAGGACCATTATCCTAGCCATCGCCTCGCGGGCGAGGCCCCTCCTGGAGGTGGTCCCGGCCCTATTGGTCGGGCTCCTCCTCGGCGCGGCCCTCATGGCCGCCTGGGGTTATGACCCCTGGAAGGCCTACCTCGCCCTCTTGGAGGGCTCCTTCGGGAATTTGTATAGCCTTGCCAGCACCCTCAGCAAAGCCACCCCCCTGATTCTTACGGGCCTGACCTTCGCTATCGGGCTGCGTGCCGGCCTCTTTAATATCGGAGCCCAGGGGCAGATGGTCCTGGGAGCATTGGTCGCCGTCGCTGCCAGCACCCTCCGCCTCCCCGCAGGGCTGCATCTGCTCATCTCTATGAGCTTGGCGATGCTCGCCGGGGCGGCCTGGAGCCTCCCGGCCTCATGGCTCAAGGTCCGGCGAGGGATCAGCGAGGTCATCTCCACGATCATGCTCAATTGGATCGCCGTCTGGCTCGCGGGCTATCTGCTTCTCCACTTCCTGAATGATCCCCAGCGGGGCGGCTGGGTCTCGATCATGGCCGCCCCGAGCGCCCGCTTCCCCACGCTCGTGCCGGGGAGTGAGCTGACCTACTCGATCTTCGCCAGCCTCGCCTTTGCGCTCGCGATCTATTGGGTCCTATGGCATATGGTCCCGGGCTTCGAGCTCCGCTGCTCCGGCCTGAACCCTGCCGCCGCGCGGTATGCCGGGATCGAGCCCCAACGGAGCATCAACCTGGCCTTCATCCTCGGCGGGCTGGCCGCCGGCCTGACCGGCGCGACCCAGATCCTGGGCCGGTATCCCTACTCCCTCGATAACGGCCTGACCATCCTGGGGACTTTAGGCTTCGACGGGATCGCGGTGGCCCTGGTGGGGCGGAATCATCCTCTGGGGATCATCGTCGCGGCGGTCTTCTTCGGGGCCCTCTCCGCCGGAGGGGGCTTGATGGGCTTCCGGGCGAGGGTCCCCTTGGATGTGATCTACATCGTCCAAGGGGTCATCATTCTCGCCGTGGCCGCTCCGGAGCTTTGGCGGCTCATGCGGGGCCTGATCCTGGCCTTGCGTTTCCGCCGAGGCCGGAGCCTGATCTCAAGCTCAAGCCCGAGCCGAGATCCAGGCCGAGGCTAATCCGACTGGACCGACTGGGGGAGATGGAGCTCTTCGCGACCTTACTGACACTGGCCTTCCAGGCGATGGTGCCGATCACGCTGGCCGCGATCGGGGAGATCTTCAGCGAGCGGGCCGGGGTGGTGAACATCGGCCTGGAGGGGCTGATGGTCATCTCGGCCTTCTTTGCCGTCGTCGGGGCGAAGGGGACGGGGGACCCCTGGATCGGGGTGGCGTGCGGCGTGGGGGCGGGCGTGCTCGTCGGGCTGGTCCACGGCCTGATCAGCGTCTATCTCCACGGGGATCAAGTGATCAGCGGGGTGGGGCTCAACCTCCTCGGGCTGGGGCTCGTCGGCTCGGGGATGGTGGCCCTCTGGGGCGGCCCACTCCAGCTCCCGGCGGCCTTGCAAGTCCCCAGCCTGCCCGCGCCCTGGGGGAGGGTCAGCCCGATCTTCATCCTCATGCTCTTCCTGGCGGCCTTCACCTGGTGGCTGCTCTTCCGGACGGCCCTGGGGCTCCGGATTCGGGCGGTGGGGGAGAACCCCGCGGCGGCCGATGTGGCCGGGATCCGGGTCGAGCGGCTCCGCTTCGGGGCCGTGATCTACGGGGCGCTCCTCGGGGGGCTAGCGGGGGCCTTCTTCAGCCTCGATTGGACCCATACGATCACCAAGACCCTCCCGGCCGGGAGGGGCTTCATCGCCCTCGCGAATGTCGTCTTCAGCAAGCTCAACCCGCTCTTGGCCCTCCTCGGGGGCTTCATCTTCGGGTTCTTCGATGCCCTGAGCTACTGGGTCTCCAATGTGCCGGGGATCAATAGGTTCGTCCCCTGGCAGTTCGTGCGGATGATCCCTTATGTGGCGACGCTCCTCGTCCTCATGGGGGCCATCGGCCGGGCTAGGTTCCCCCAGGCCCTCGGAAGGCCCTACTGGCGGGAGTGATATGGCCCGGTCCGGCCGGGCCTGAACTCGGTTGGGCCTTAGGCTCGGGTTTAGCGATGGCTTCCCCTAGGGCAGGCTCGGGCCGGACGGCCCCGGCGAGGGGCCTCATCTCGCTCGACTCTGGCCCTGTTACAAGCGACCAGCGAGGCAGGGGTGGTGTTAGAGAAGAGCCCCCGTTCCAGCCCCAAGGTGAAGATGGCCTCTAGGACCCCGCAGGCCACGGAGTCGGCCTTCTCCGAGGTCCGGCAGCAGTCCGAGGCCTCCCCGCGGTGATCCACATCTCCGAGCTTGGTCCCCTTCTCGACCTCCAGGCCGCTATAGAGCAAGCCGCGGATCACCCCGGGGATCTTGGCCTTCACCGGCTCATTGTCCACCCAGCCGACGACCTCCCCGGCCTGGACCTTCTCCCCGATCTCACGGGTCGCGCGGAAGACCCCCGCGATCGGGGCCCGCAAGACCCTCTCCTCCTTGTAGCCATAGCTCTTGCAGGGGACACCGGTGTCGGGGATCGCCTGGCCATGGTAGATCACCCGGCCATCCTGGGGGCCGTCCCGAGTCTCGATGACCGCATCGGCGTGGACCCCGGCGGTGATCCCCGGCCCGAGGGCGATCACGATCGGGGCCTGGCCGATCCTCGTATCCAAGGGCCGCTTGGCCATCCGCCCGTCGATGAGGACCACAGGCTTGAGTTCCTCCAGGGTCCGCGCCTCGGGGTCGATCAGCACCGGGACCCCTCCGGCCTCGGCGATATATCTCTTCGCTTCCGCGAGGTCCCGGACCAACTTCCCCTTGACCCCCTCCACTTCGCACTCCCCGGTATAGACCGCTTGGGCGAAGGAGACGAGCCTCCGGACCGCCAGAGGCCTCTCTAGCTCTAAGACGACGGTGGGGAAGCCGGCCCAGTTCAATCGGCGGATCGCTCCAGAGGCGAGCTCCCCGCCCCCACGGACGAGGACCCAGAAGTCCTTGAAGATCTCGCGGACCGCCATCTGCTTACACCCCCTCCATCGAGTTCTTCACCTTGATCATCTCCGCCAGGATGCTCACCGCAATCTCCCCGGGCTCGCGCCCCCCGATGGGGAGACCAATCGGGGTCCGGACCTCCTCCAGCCTCTCCCGGGCGAGCCCCGCCTCTTCCAGCCTTCGGAATAGCTCCCCCCTCTTCCGGCGGCTCCCGATCATCCCGAGGTAGGCCGGGCGCTCCTGGTGCCGCAGGAGCCTCTCCAAGACCAGCCTGTCAGTCTCATGGGAGTGGGTGACGATCGCCACGAAGGTCCGCCCATCAGGGAGAGGGAGCTCGCCGCGGTAGTCGATGCGATAGGTCCGCGCGGCGAAGGGCGCCACCCCTTCCAGCAAGTCCGGCCGCTCATCGGCCACCTCGACCTGGAAGAGCTCCGTGGCCGAGGCGAGCTGGGCCAGCTTCCTCCCTACATGTCCGGCCCCGAAGATCAAGAGCCGCGGCAGGGCCTCTACCACCTCCAGGAAGACTTGAGCACCTTCATGCTCGCGGAGGGCTGTCCCGCCCCGGCCCAAGAGGACCCGGGCCTCTTCTGCGATAGCCGCGGCCAGGCCGGCCGGGAAGCCGCTCCCACCCTCCGCTGGGCCGTCCGCTAGGAGGGCCATCTTCGGGTAGCCCGCGGGCTCAGGGCCGATGGAGTGGGCGAGGACGAACCGCTCAGCTCGGCCGAGCAGCCCCCGCATCTGGCGATAGAGCTCGGCCTCCGCCGGCTCGAGGAAGACCTTGACCGCGCCGCCGCAATACATCCCGAGGTCCGCGAGCTTGTATTCCAAGAGCCGCGGGTTCGAGCCGAGCCGTATCGCCTCGGCCTTGACCCGCTCTTCTAGGGCCCCGCCGCCGATGGTGAACTCCGTCCTCCCGTCGGGATGGACGAGGAGCTTCGCCCCCGGCCGCTGGGGCGCGGAGCCACGGGCCCCAACAAGATGGGCGAGGACGGGCTTCTCCCCCGCTGCGACCAGCTCGGCCACCCTAGCGTAGAAGGCCCTCATTCTGCTCTTGCAGCCCGCTCGAGCTCGAGCAAGCGAGCGTAATCCTCCTCCGTATCGAGATCAAACTGGGTCTGGGCCGAGCCCTCCTCCAGGGGGATCTTCCTTGCCCGCTCCCAGTAGCGCTGAACCAGGGCTAGGCCGCTCGTATCGCCCTCCAGGCGGGCCAATTCCGGCAAAAGCCCCCTGGAGAATGCGACCGGATGGCCCTTCTCCCCGCGGTAGACGGGGAAGCAGAGCGGCGCACCGCTCTCGATGAGCCCCTCGAGCACAAGGTCGATCAGCTCGGAGGTCATGAGCGGCATATCGCCTTGGAGGAAGAGCGCCCCGGCAGCGCTTTGAGGGAGGGCGGCGATCCCCGCCCGGACCGAGGCGGCCCGTCCCGAGGGCCAGAGCTCGTTCCTGATCGGCTTGAGCTTGGGCTCGCGGGCCAACTCACCTAAGGCCGCTAAGACCCTCTCCCATTCGTAGCCGAGCACGAGGAGGACCGGCTCGAGCCGCGAGCCCAGGGCCGCCCGGACGACATGGTAGATCACCGGCCGGCCGCGGAAGGGGAGGAGCAGCTTATTCTCTCCCTTAAAGCGGGAGCTATCCCCCGCGGCGAGGACTATCCCGGGCAACATGATCGATGTTGAGCGCATCCTCCAAGATTAGAGCCTGCTAGCCATGCCATGTTATCCCCTGGTGGAATGGGTTGTCAAAGGGGCTCTAGCCGGCTATGCTATGGTTGATTTCGGCATGTCGAGCGGACTGAGCCCGAGCGCCCAAAAGGTCCAGGAGGCACTGAAGGCCCTCGGCTTCCCCTATCAAGTGATGGAATTGCCGGAGACGACCCGAACTGCCGCCGAGGCAGCCAGGGCGATCGGATGCCAGGTCGAGCAGATCGCCAAGTCCCTCGTCTTCAAGACAGGAAGGACTCATCGGCCCATCTTGGTGATCGCCAGTGGCGCCCATCGTGTCGATGAGGAGAGGCTCGCCTCCCTCCTAGGCGAGCCGGTGGAGAAGGCCGACGCGAACTTCGTCCGCCAGCGGACCGGCTTCGTCATCGGCGGAGTCCCGCCGGTCGGTCACTCTGAGCCATTGGAAACCTTCATCGATGACCAGCTAATGCGGTATGAGAGGATCTGGGCCGCCGCGGGCACTCCTCACGCGGTCTTCGAGCTCACCCCCGCGGATTTGGTGAAGATGACCGGCGGCCGATTGGCCTCACTCGGGCGGTAATTCAGTAGGGAGAAGTTGAGAGGCCTGTGCCTTCGTGATGAATAGCGCCTGGCTTTTGGCGGGCCTTGACAAGTAGACATTATAATTGAGGCCGATGGTCCGGCCAGCTTCGATCTCGGTCGAGTTCGGATTCGGGTGGAGCGAATGGCCGAGGCCAGCTAACGAACGATGGATAGCCGAATGATCCTCACCCTCGCCATCCTCGGCGGGGGGCTCTTGCTCCTTTTGAGCGGCCGGCTCCGCGCTGACTTTGTGGCGCTCCTCATCGCCGTCGCGCTCAGTGTCAGCGGGGTCTTGACCCCCCAGGAGGCCCTCTCCGGGTTCAGCCGCGCGGCGGTCATCACGATCATGGCGATCTTCGTGCTGGCCGAGGGGCTGCGGCGGACTGGGCTGACCGAGCGAGCGGGGAACCTCCTCTTGCGGCTCGCCGGGGGAGCGGAACGACGGCTCGTGGTCGTCGTGATGCTGGCCGGGGCCTTCCTCTCGCTATTCATGAATAACATCGCTGCCATGGCGGTCCTCTTGCCCGCGGTCTCGGGCGCGGCCCGCAAGGCGGGGGTCAATCCCTCCCGCCTCTTGATCCCTTTAGCCTTCTCGACCCTTTTGGGCGGGATGGCGACCCTCTTGACCACGAGCAACATCGTCGTGAGCAGCCTCCTGAAGGACCAGGGACTGGCCGGCTTCGGGCTGCTCGACTTCGCCCCGGTCGGGCTCCCGCTCGTGGCCGCCGGGATCGCCTTCATGGCCCTCTGGGGGCGCCACCTCCTCCCGGCTCGCTCCCCCGCGGAGCGGCTCCAGGCCATCCAAAGGGCCGAGGGCGAAGAAGACCTGGTCCAGACTTACCGCTTGAGCGAGCGGCTCTTCCGGGCCCGAATCCCGGCCGGATCTTACCTGATCGGGAAGCCACTGGCCCGGAGCACCTTCCGTGAGATCTACAACTTGAATGTCGTGGCCATCGAGCGCGAGGGGCGGACGATCCTCTGCCCTACACCCGATGCCATCCTTCAGGAAGGGGATACTGTCCTCCTTGAGGGGCGGCTTGAGGACTTCAAGCGCAAGGATGTCGAGCCCTATCTTGAGATCCTCCCCCCAAAGGAATGGCATGAGCGGGACTTAGAGGCCCCCGCGATTGCCGTGGTCGAGGCCGTCCTCGCCCCCCGCTCGAGGCTGATCGGCCAGACCCTTCGGCAGGCCCACTTCCGCGAGAAGTATGGGATGACCGTCCTGGGGATCTGGCGGGGGGATCGGCCGATCCGGACCGGGCTGAGCGACCTCCCCCTCCAGTTCGGGGATGCCCTCCTCCTCCAAGGGCCACGGGACCGGCTGAGGGTCCTCCAGGCCGAGCCGGACCTCATCATCTCGGGAGAGGGACTGGAAGAGGCCGAGGGGGTCCCCCTCCCCGTCCCCGGGAGAAGCTGGCTAGCACTGGGGATCATGATCCTGACCCTCCTCGGCGCGGCCCTCAGCCGCCCGGCGGTAGGGGAGATCATGCTCGGCGGGGCATTGGCGATGATCCTAGTCGGGGCCCTCACGATGGACCAGGCCTACCGGGCGATCGACTGGAAGACGGTCTTCCTCGTCGCCGGGGTCCTCCCGCTCGGGCTGGCGTTGGTCAAGACCGGCGCGGCCAGCGCGCTAGCGAGCGGGCTTTCTTCCATCTTGGGCCCGGCCGGGCCGCTCGCGCTCCTGGCCGGCTTAGTGTCCCTGACATTCCTGCTCAGTCAGGCGATCAACGGCGCGGCCGTGGCGGCCGTCATCGCCCCGGTCGCGATCCAGGCGGCTCAGCAGTGCGGTGCTAACCCCCGGGCACTCGCCATGGGGGTGGCCCTGGCCACCTCGATGGCCTTCCTCACCCCGCTTGGCCACCCAGTGAACATGCTGGTGATGGGCTTAGGCGGCTATCGCGTCCGAGATTATACGAAGGTCGGGCTCCCGCTCGCCCTCCTACTCTTAGGGTTGATGCTCCTCTTCCTCCCGCTCTTCTGGCCCCTGGTCTAGCCTCGCTGCGGCCCTGCCTGGTTGAATCTGCTCCCTGTGATCGTCTATACTCTTCACAATTAAGCGCGGCTGCTAAACCCAAGCAAGGAGGTAAACATGGAGAGGCGGAAGGAACTGCTGGACCTTGGGGTGGGAATCCTCGTCTTCGGCTCGCTCTGGGGCCTGTTGGAAGCCACACTTGGGGGATGGCTTCATGCCCTCAATCTGCCCTATAAGGGCGCGATCATGGCTAACCTCGGGTTCACGATCATGGCCGCTGCCGTGGCGGTCTACAAGCGGCCGACCCTGCCGGTGGGGATCGGGCTGGTCGCCGCCTCCTTTAAGCTCTTGGATGTCCTGATCTTCTCCCTCTCGCCACTCGCCCGGACGGTCGTGAACCCCGCGATGGCGATCATCCTCGAGGCAATGGCCTTCCAGGCGGCGGTGAGCCTCCTATGGAGGCCTTATCAGCAGCGGGGGCTAGCCCGAGCCGGCGCGGGCATGCTGGGGATGTATCTCGCCTACATCGGGATCGCACTCGTCTTCTTCTACCTCCTCCGTCGCGGGCCGAGGGATGTGACCGATCCACTGGGGCTGGTGGGATTCGCTATCCAGGATGGGACGATCGCCGCACTGGCTGCGCTCGTCGCGGCCCCACTGGGCCACCGCTTAGGCGAGCTCATCCGGGCGAGGAAGGAGCAGCTTGCCCTGCACAATCCGCGGCTCCTCTATCGCGGCGCGCTCGCCCTGGCCGCGGCCTGCTGGCTCGGCGTGGCCCTGAGCCTGCTACTGTGAAGATCCTCCTCACTGGCCGGCCCGGGGTGGGGAAGACCGCGGCCTTAAATCGGGCCTTAGCGCTCCTCGAGGTCGAGCCGGGCGGCTTCCGGACCGAGCGCTGCCGGCTCGCTGAGGGCCTCCAGGGCTACCGAGTCGTCGATCTGGTGACCGGCCGAGCGGCCCCGATCGGGAAGGTCGTTGCCGGGCGGCTGATCCCTTATCCCCAGGGCTTCGAAGATGTGGGGGTCGAGGCCATCCAGGAGGCCATGGAGCGCGAGCTGATCGTCATGGACGAGCTGGGGTTCCTCGAGCTGGGGGCCCCGCGGTTCCAGGAGGCCGTCCTCGCGACCCTGAGGGGCCCCAAGCCAGTCCTGGGGGTCATCAAGCCGGAGCGGAACAGCTTCTTGGACGCGGTCCGAGCCATAGCCGGGCTCAAGGTGATCGAGGTCCGGGAGGAGAACCGCGCTCGGCTCCCTTTTGAGATCGTGGGGCTCCTGCGCGCGGAGGGCTTTTATAAGGCCCCTTAGCCCCTGCCGCAGCCTTGCCGCGGGCTCGGCTCAGAGCCGCCCGCCCATGGTCAGGGCCAAGATGGCCTTCTGGAGATGGAGGCGGTTCTCCGCTTGGTCGTAGATCCAAGATAACTGGGGATCGTCGCACAGCTCAGGGTCGGCCTCGTTCCCCCAATCGACCGGCATCACATGCATGAGGTAGCCCGGCTTAGCCAGTTCCTTCTGCCGCTTCCGGGTATACTTCCAGTCCTTGAACTTCCCCGCCAGCTCGATCTCCGCCTCCTTCCCGATCTCGTAGCGACGAGGGCTCATCCAGCCCCGAGGGAAGACGATCGTGCTCCCCTTGAGGGCCTCGTCCAATTCGTTCGTGACCTCGAACTTACCCCCGCTCTCCTTCGCGTAGCGCTTGGCCAGGGCCAGGACCTCC
>JAPWVC010000128.1 GCA_028275195.1 Candidatus Acetothermia bacterium | reverse complement strand
CCTGGAGATAAGCCGCTCATTCGAGGAACTCACAAGCGAGGTGCACGCCGTCAGCGAGGCTATAGCTGCTATCGAGAAGCTGAAAGCTAGGAAGGCCTTAAAGGGCAAGGCGGAGCTGCAGGCCAAACTGGATGCCGCGAAGGCGGCTCTAGAGCGAGGAGAGAACGCCCGAGCAGTGGCTCAGCTCCGGCACTTCATCGCCCAGGTTGAGGAACTGCATATAGCGGGAGAATTCACGACTAGAGAGGCCAACTCCTTGATCGTCGGGACCTCTGAATATCCTGGGGCTGAGAGGATCATCAGGAAGATCGATAAGGGCAAGAGGGCAAGCGAGCTCGCGCTAGGTCTCTCGGCGACCATTGCGAAGCTCGAGCTCTCCTGGAGCCTCCAGGGCGAGGAGGCCGTCTTCCCTGCCCCGGGGAAGGATAACCGTGCCACCACTGTCAACTTCGCCGTAGATGGCGACTGGGGCAATCTCGATCTCTTCCTGGAGTTAGAGCACCAGCAAGTGGATTTCTTCCAAAGGTGGTCTCGCGAGGATAGCAAGCTGGTCGATCAGATAGACCTTAAGGCCGAGCTCGACCTGGGCGACCTGGAGCTTACCAAGAGCTTGGGCTACGAGACCACATTCTTCCCTGAGCGGATCGGGGAGGAGGTCGAATCAGCCCGCGTCGCCGAAGTCAGCCAAGCTCTCGAGAGGCTGAAAGGGGGATTGCAAGCTCGAACATCCCTGACAAAGTCAAGGCCGAGCTGACCAAGAAGATCCAGAGTGCCCTCGATGCTCTGAATCAAGGTCAGAGGGGCAAAGCCGTTGATTATCTTGAGGACTTCATCGATCTTGTCGACGGGAGGGGAAGCTCGAGCCTGCTGACGCCGACTGGCTGATCGCGGGGGTCTGGGAGATCCTGCCCCACGAGCGGAGGAGCATCCTCAGCGGCATGGTAAGGGCCGAGTTCGCCATTGGCAAGCTCGATCTGGAAATAGAGGGCACGAGCACGCTGAAGGCCTTCCCGGCCGAGACGGAGAAGGATGAGAGGGCTCATGCCCTCAAGCTCGGGTTCGAGGCCGAGCGGGGCGGGCTCTCCCTTGAGGGGAATGTCGCCTGGCAGCGAAAGCTCTTCCCGAATGATCCGGCCGAGGATGAGCTGATCGCGGACTGGGAGGGCACGGCCACCTTCGAGACAGAGGGGTTCGAGGCCACCGGCTCCTTCGAAATAAAGACCACCATTTATCCTAACAACAGCGCTAGGGACAATACGGTCCTGGCGAGGAGCCTAAAGCTTGAGTGGGCCCTCGCCCGCGCCGATTGCACCCTGAGCTGGGAACGAGAGGCGACCGGCTACCCCAATGCTCCCGCAAAGGATAAGCTGGTCGATGAGTTTAGACTGGTCCTGGAATTCGCTCAACCGGGCTTCACGATTGACCTGGAGAGGAAGGCCACGACCTATCCCCTTGCCCCGGCCAAGGACAAACTGGTATGGAACGCGGAGTTCAAATTGGCCAAGGGGATCGCTCCTCGCCTGTCACTCGAGCTCGCCGCGAGCTTCGCCGTCGAGAGCTATCCCAATCAGCCCGTGAGTGACCGAGTGGCTAGCGAACTGGAGTTGGCCATCGAGCAGAAGTTCTGATCAGACCACATCTTCCTTGGATAGGCCGGGGACCTCGACCCTCCGGCCATCCTCTAGCTCGATGATCGTCGTCCCCTTGAAGATGTTGTGCCCCACGACCTTCCCCTTCTTCCCGTCGTGCTTGATCCGGGAGCCGATGTGAGGGAGCTTGGCGAGGGCCTCGACATAGTGCTCATGCTCATAGCGGAGGCAGCAGAGGAGTCGGCCACAGAGCCCGGTCACCCGCTCCGGGGGGACGAATAGCTCCTGCTCGTAGACCATGCGCATGGAGATCGACTCGGGATTCCTGAGGAAGGTGGCGCAGCAGAGGGTCCGGCCACACCGCCCCAGGCCGCCCAAGAGCTGGGTCTCCTCCCTTGGGCCGATCTGGAGCAGCTTGATCCGGGCCTGGAAGTAGGCCGCGAGCTCGCGCAGCAGTTCACGGAAGTCGACCCGCTGAGGCGAAGCGAAATAGAAGGTCAGCCGCTGCCGGTCGAAGCTGTATTCCGCACTGAGCAGCTTCATCGGCAGGCCGCGGCGACGGACCATCTCCCGCGCTATGACCAAGGCCCTCTCCCCATCGGCCTTGTTGGCAAGGAGTCGGTGCCGATCCTCCTCGGTCGCCCGGCGGAGGACTCGCCGAATGGGGTAATCGAGCTCTTCTGGCCTGACCTGCTCCGGGCCGCGGACCACCTCCCCGAACTCCTCTCCCTCCTCTGCCTCGACGATGCAGAGGTCTTTCGGCCGGAGGAGGAGCCCCCCGGGCCGGAAGTAGCGCTGCTCTCGCCGGCTGCTCCCCAAGGCCACCAAGACGAGGAGGCGTGCCTCCTGGTCCTGATCTTTCAATTTAGGCCTTCACCTCCTTCATCCTTAGGAGTGCGGCCTCGAGGAGGAGCTGGAGGTTGGCGTTCCCCTCGAGCTCAGCTCGGGCCTCCTCTAAGGCCGCGGTCAGCTCCGCCAGCTTGAGCGGCTCGCACCCCTTGCTGGCCTCTCTCAGCCGCTCTTCCTGATCGGTATTGAATAGCTGCGCCCCGGAGGTCGAGGCCACGAGGAGGTCCCGGACCCAGAAGACGGCCTCCCGGAGGAGCTCCCCCAAGACCGGTCGGTCCAGCTTGCTCAGGGCCGCGGCCAGGCTGAGGATCTCCCAAGAGTTCCGCGTGGGTATCCGCCGGAACAGCTCTAAGGCCACCTCGTGGACTTGGAGCGGGCTGTCGGCCTTGGCGAGGAGCCGCGCGAGCCCTTGGTCCTCCATCGCCGCTAACTGCTTGAGGAGATGAGCCCGCTCCTCGAGCGGGCGAAGGCCCTCTTGCGGGAGGCGAGCCAAGAGGTGGGGGAGCCCCTTGGTAGCGGCGAGGAGGTAAGCGACCTCCGCTTCACTGAGGTTGAAGCGCGCTTTTAGCTCTCCTTTCAGGGCCTCGGGAGGCCTGGGCCCG
>JAPWVC010000062.1 GCA_028275195.1 Candidatus Acetothermia bacterium | reverse complement strand
TCACGCGGCAGCGGGAGATGATCGTGGGGAGGAGGTCCAGGCTCCTTGCTAAAAGCAAGAAGACAAGATAAGGAGGGGGATCCTCGAGGATCCTTAGCAGGCTATTTGCGGCCTCTGGGCTCAAGGCCTCGGCCTCGGCCAGGACATAGACCTTCCTTCGGGCCTCGCTCGGAGGGTAGGCGGCATCTTCCTGGAGGAGGCGGATCTGGTCGATCCCGATAAGCCGCTTGGCCTTGGTCACCCACTTGACATCGGGGTGGACGCCCCGGGCGAGCTTGGCCGCGCCGACTTCATCGGGCTCGATGAGCCGGTAGATCAACTCCGCCGCGACCTCGGCTCCACCTTCCCCTACGAGGAGATAGGCCTGAGCTGGGCATGTCTCCTGGAGCGCCTCGACCCTTTCCATCTTTTTAAAGATAGCGCAAAGTTGGCGGGGGCTCAATTCGGCGGTATATTGCTCCCGATGCCATATCTCTTGAGCCTCTTGATCGGCGGGGCCAGCGCACTACTCCTAGGCAAGCTGAGTGAGCTATTCGCACCTCGGCTGGGGCTGGTCGATCGGGCCGGCGGCCAATCAAGGAAGATCCATGAGGGGGCGAGGGGGATCGGGGGCTTGGCCCTCTTCGGTGGCTTCCTCCTCGGGGCCGGGCCGTTCCTCGATTGGTCCAAGGCCGCGATAAGCCTGGCCCTCGGGAGCACCATGGTCCTGGCGCTCGGGCTGATCGATGACCGCTGGGGCCTGGGGGCGAAGATAAGGCTCCTCGGCCAGCTCTTCGCCGCCCTGATCCCCGTGGCCTGGGGTGGCCTCGCGGTAAGGTCGATCGCTCTGGGCAAGTGGGGCCTGGAGCTAGGGGGTTGGGGGATACCTTTAACGGCCTTCTGGCTCGTGGGGGTCACCAACGCGATTAACTTGCTCGACGGGCTCGACGGGCTCGCGGCCGGCTGCGCGGCGATCATCTCGGGTGCACTCGCGCTTTTCGCCTGGCGGGCGGCCAATCCGGCGGCCATAGTGCTCTCACTCGCCCTGCTCGGGGGCCTCCTCGGCTTCCTGCGGTATAACTTTTACCCCGCCCGGCTCTTCCTCGGGAATGAGGGGGCCTACTTCTTGGGATTTCTCCTGGGAATTCTAGCATTAGAGCCATTTCAGCCCGAGTTCGGCCCGGTCAATGGCCTCTCGCCCTTAGCTCCTGTCCTCCTCCTCGGCCTCCCTCTCGCCGATACGGCCTTCGCGATCGTCCGCCGCTTGCGTGCGAGAAGGCCAATCTTCGCCCCCGACCGAGGCCACATCCACCACCGGCTCCTCGCCAGATGGGGCTATAAGCCGGCGTTATGGATCTCCTATGGCATCACTTTAGCCCTCAGCTTCCTCGCCCTTGCTAGCCACTGGAGGTAGGCTATAATCCGGGGGAACCGCAAGATGGATGATCAGTCCAAGCGGGATTGGCATAATCTCACGATCGAGGAGGCCCTCGAAGCCCTCGGCTCGGGCCCTCAGGGCCTGAGCCGGGAGGAGGCCGCGCGGCGGCTGGCCCAATTCGGCCCGAACGAGCTCGCGCGGCGGAAGCCGCTGCGCCCCTGGCTCATCTTCCTCGGCCAGTTCAAGGATTTCTTGATCATCCTCCTCCTCCTGGCCGCGGCGGTCTCCGGAGGATTAGCGGCGCTCGGGGAGGGGGACCTCCTGGACCCAGTCTTGATCGTGGTGATCGTCCTCTTCGCTGCCGGGCTGGGCTTCCTCCAGGAGTATCGCTCGGAGAGGGCCCTGGAGGCCCTGAAGCGGCTGGCCAGCCCGACCGCCACCGCCGTCCGCGAGGGGGAGGAGCTCCAGCTCCCGGCCCGGGAGCTCGTCCCAGGGGATGTGGTCCTCCTCCATACAGGGGATCGAGTCCCGGCTGATGGGCGGCTGATCGAGGCGGTGAACCTCAAGATCGACGAGGCCCCCCTCACCGGGGAATCGGTGGCCGTCGAGAAGGCCACCGAGCCCCTCCCCGCTGACCTCGAGCTCGGCGAGCGCCGAAACATGGTCTACATGGGGACGACGGTCGTCTACGGCCGTGGGAGGGCCGTCATCACCGCCACGGGTATGCGGACAGAGTTCGGGAAGATCGCCCAGCTCCTCCAGGAGGTCGAGACCCCGCCCACGCCCTTGCAGGTGAGCTTAGAGCGAGTGGGGAAGGTCCTGGGCGTCGGGGCCCTGGCGATCTGTGCCCTCGTGGCGGGGGCCGGCCTCTTCCTCGGGATGTTCTCCAGCCCACTAGCTGCCCTGATCTGGGGGGTGAGCCTGGCGGTCGCGGCCGTCCCTGAGGCCCTCCCGGCGGTGATCACGATCACCCTCGCCATCGGGGTCCAGCGGATGGCCAAGCGGCATGCCCTCATCCGCCACCTCCCCGCGGTCGAGACCCTGGGCTGCACCACTTACATCTGCTCGGACAAGACCGGGACCCTCACCCAGAACGAGATGACCGTGAGGAAGCTCTTCCTCAATGGCCGGCTGATCGAGGTCAGCGGCTCAGGTTATGAGCCGAGAGGCCAGTTCTACCGCGATGGTCGGCCGATCGAGCCCCGGGAGGAGCCCGGCCTAGAGCTGCTCCTACGGATCGGGGCCCTCTGCAATGATGCCAGGCTGGTGAACACGAATGGCCTCTGGGAGATGAGGGGCGACCCGACCGAGGGGGCCCTCCTCGTCTTGGCAGCCAAGGCTGGGCTGGACCCCCAGAGGCTCCTCCAGGCCTACCCCCGGGTGGGGGAGATCCCCTTCACCTCGGAGAGGAAGATGATGACCACGATCCACGAGGCGCCGGCCGGCAGGGTGGCCTACGCCAAGGGTGCGCCAGAGGTGATCCTCAGCCACTGCAGCCTCCTCCTCAGGGAGGGCAGGGAGGAGGAGCTGACCGCTGAGGCTAAGGCCGAGGTCTTGGCGGTCAACCAGGAGATGGCGGCCCAGGCCCTCCGCGTCCTCGCCTTGGCCTACAAGCCCCTCGCCCCGGACGAGCCGCCCCCTTCTTGGGAGAAGGGGATGGTCTTCGTCGGCCTGGCGGGGATGATCGATCCCCCGCGGGAGGAGGCCAAAGCGGCCGTCCAGCGGTGCAAGGAGGCGAAGATCGAGTCGGTGATGATCACCGGGGACCACCGCGAGACGGCCGTCGCGGTCGCCCGGGAGCTGGGGCTCGCGGACGGTGGTCTTGTCCTCACTGGGGCCGAATTGGAGCGGCTGAGCGACGCGGAGTTCGAGGCGATGGTCGAGCAAGTCAAGGTCTATGCCCGGGTCGCACCGCTCCAGAAGATCCGGGTGGTCGAGGCCCTCCAGAAGAAGGGCCATGTGGTGGCGATGACCGGGGATGGGGTGAACGATGCTCCGGCGCTGAAGCGGGCCGACATCGGGGTGGCGATGGGGATCACCGGGACCGATGTGAGCAAGGAGGCCGGGGCGATGGTCCTCACCGACGATAATTTCGCCTCGATCGTGGCCGCGGTCGAGGAGGGGCGGCGGATCTTCGCCAACATCAAGAAGTTCCTGGCCTACCTCCTCTCCTGCAACATCGGGGAGATCCTGCTGATGCTGCTGGCCTTCATCGTCACCTCGGCCATGGGGGAGCACATCCTCCCATTGGTGGCCCTCCAGATCCTCTGGGTGAACCTGGTGACCGACGGCTTCCCGGCACTGGCCCTGGCGGTCGATCCGCCCGAGCCGGACATCATGAAGCGGCCGCCGCGTCACCCCAAGGAAGGGGTCTTCACCCGCGCGTTAGTGGCCTTCATCGGGGGCGTTGGGCTCTGGACGGCTCTTGTCACCCTGGGCGTGTTCCTCTGGGCCCTGGAGTCCGGGAAGCCGGTGGTAGAGGCCCAGTCCCTGGCCTTCGTCTCCCTGATCATGGTCGAGCTGTTCAATGCCTTCAACTGCCGCTCGGAGCGGCACTCGCTCTTCAAGGTCGGGCCGCTTGGGAACAAGTGGCTCCTCGCCGCCTGCCTCTCCAGCTTCCTCTTCACCCTGCCCCTGCTCTACATCCCCTTCCTTCAGGGGCCGTTCCACACTTATCCCTTGAGCTGGGCAGATTGGGGGATCGTCACCCTCGCCGGGGGGAGCGTCCTGGTGGTAGTGGAGCTCGGGAAGCTCATTGCCTCCCGGCTAAAATAAATGATCCAGGCGAAGCCTGGTGGTGGAGATGAGCGGACTCGAACCGCCGACCTCTGCCGTGCGAAGGCAGCGCTCTCCCAACTGAGCTACATCCCCTCGAGCGCTATTGTAACCGACCTTCCGAGGGGAGTCAACCCCCTCTAAGCGCCGGGTTTCACTGGCCCTTCTCACCCTCCCCACAAATTCTCCACATCAGGCTGCTAACATCATACTCTGAGGAGAGCATAGTGATGAACTCTACCATCAGCTTGGTCGCGCTCGGGGTGCTCCTCGCGGCTGTGGTCCTCATCGCGGCGGTCATGGTCTCTTCAGCCCCCTCGCGGCCGGAGATCTTGGCGATCGAGTTCCCCGGGAGGATCGCCGCCGACGGGAGCGAGGTGGTCGGGACGGTCAAGTTCCGCGACAGAGACGGCGATATCGTCTTGGCCGAGTTCAAGGTCATCGAAGCCCAGGCCTTCGAGCCCTTCAGCTTCGACCCTGAGGTCATGGGCCAGCGAGAGGGGAGCTTCCCCTTCGCGGTCTTCAGCCTCATCCCCCAAAGGGTCACCCTCGAGGTGACGCTCATCGACCGCTTGGGCCAGCGGAGCCGGCCGAAGCGGTTCTCATTCACCGCGGAGATGGCCTGGGAATCGCAGCAGTGAGCCACATAAGGCTTAAGAGGGGCGCTGATCGAGCGCTAGAGAGACAAGCAAGACTAAGGGAAGAGAGGAGGAAGCTAAGATGAAGCTCAAGAAGCTAGCGGTGCTCCTGGCGGTGGTAGCGCTCGCTGGGGCCTCAAGCGGCCACCTACTGGGCCAGACCACAGGCCAGGGATTCATCGCCATCGGCCCGAGAGGGCCGTTCATGGAGTTGTTCCGCTCGCTCCAGGTCGGGGACCTGGTCCTGCTCCAGAACGGGGGCCTACTGAGCGGGACAGTGAAGCAGCAGGAGTTTACGATCGGGGATCGGACCATCCCCCGGGAGAAGATCCTCTTGATCGCTTGGCCCGCGGCCGGGGCGGGTGCGACCGCGACGGCCTATCTCAAGGACGGGACCCAGATCCAGGGGGTCATGCAAGGGAGCGGCATTACTGAGAGGCTCCCCACGGGCGAGGAGCTAAGCCTGCCGTTTGCTCAGCTCCGCGGGCTCATCTTCAAGGTCGAGCTCCCAGTGCCAACGGCCCCAAGCCCGGGCCAGGAAGGGCCTCCGCCGAGCCAAGGGCCGAGCCAGGAGGAACTCCGCCGGGCCCAGAGCACGCTCTTCCCGCTCTTCAGCGGCCTTCAGGGGAGTGCCCTCCTCCAAGCAGCCCTCGAGGGGCTCCAGAAGTTCGACCTCTTGGTCTTCCCCAACGGGCAGGTCTTGAGCGCGACCATCGAGAACAAGGCCTTCACCTTGGAATCCCCGATCTTCGGGCGCCATACCCTCGCGGTGGCCGACCTGGCCCAGGTCATCTTCGATGACCCCGATGTGGTCGTCCTGAGGATCGGCGACCGGGTCTCGGGGACCGTGACCCCTGACGGGGACGGGCGAGTCCGGGCCACATTGGCCATCGGCTCCGCGGTCAGCTTGGCCAAGGGGGATCTTGGTGGGCTCACTTTCAAGCTCCCGGCCGGCCCCTTGGGCGGCGGTGGACGGCCGCGGTTCCAGCCCGGCCCGGGCCGCTAAGATAAGCAAGAAAGAGGAGGGAGAAGATGCGCAAGCTCGCCTTCTTGATGGTTTTAGCGCTCGCACTGGTGCTGGTGGGCCTGAGCCTCCCGGCCCAGCAGGCGAGCACGACCAATTTCCTCATCGTGCCCCCGGAGAGCTTCCCCGATGGGCTCGGCCGCCGAGGTGGGACGGTGACAATCGATAACATCGATAACCCGAGGACCTTCAACCCGATCGTCGAGCAGGAGAACAGCTCGAATGCCGTCACCGCGCTCCTCAATGCCCCGCTCATCGAAGCCGATGGGAGCCCCGCAGTTGCCCAGGCCTATGAACTCTCGGCTGATGAGCGGTCGATCACCCTCGTCCTGAGGGAGGGGCTCAAGTTCTCGGACGGCGTACCCGTGACGGCCGAGGATGTCGTCTTCACCTTCAATGAGGTCCTCTTCAACCCTGAAGTCCAGAGCAACAAGGCCTCCTGGCGCGTCGCGGGGAGGTTCCCCAAGGTCGAGGCCCTCGATGAGCAGACCATCCGGATCACCATGCCCGCCGCTGTCCCCGGCCTCTTGAGCCTGATCGCCTCCGTCCCGATCCTCCCGAGGCACCTCCTGGCCGAGGCCGTCGCGGCCGGGGAGTTCAACCGCGCCTGGGGGGTCGATACCCCGCCGGAGAAGATCGCCGGCCTCGGCCCCTTCAGGCTCAAGAGCTATACCCCCGGCCAGCAGGTGGTCCTCGAGCGGAACCCCTTCTACTGGAAGGCCGACCCGAATGGGACCCAGCTCCCCTACCTCGACCGGATCGTCCTCCCCATCGTCTCCGACGATAATGTCCGCCTGCTCCGGTTTATCAACGGCCAGACCGATATCTATCCTCCGCGGGCCGAGGATCTCCCGTTAATCCGAGCCCGGGCTAGCGAGGGCTTCCGGGTCCTAGTGAGCCCGGCGGGGACGGTTGACATCAATGCCTTCGCCTTCAATCAAGATGCAGCCGACCCCAACCTGCGGCGGCTCTTCCGCGAGGTGCGCTTCCGGCAGGCCATGGCCTACGCGGCCGACCGGGAGGCGATGATCTCCACGAACCTCAATGGCTTGGGCGAGCCACGCTACGGCCCCGGGATCGATCCCACTTACTGGATCGGGGACCAGCCCGACTTCCCCAGCTATCCCTTCGACCTGGGGAAGGCCGCGGCCCTCCTCGACGAGCTAGGCTTGAAGGACACGGATGGGGACGGGGTCCGGGAGTTCCCCCCTGGCTACCCCAACCCCGGCGTGCCGGTCCAGTTCAATATCCTCACTGTCCAGGGCTCGTCCGTCCTCACCAGCGACGCCCTAATTTATAGCGCCGACCTCGGGAAGATCGGGCTCAAGGCCGCCGTCACCCCGGTGAACTTCAACACCCTGGTAGACCGGCTGATCGGGAGCCGGCCACCCGATTACCAGGTCGCGCGGATCTCGCTCGGCGGGGGAGGTGACCCCAGCTTCCTCCGGGAGATCTACTCCTCCCAAGGCGAGCTCCACTTCTGGAAGTTCTCCGACGCCCTCGGGGAAGAGCTCCCCGATTGGCAGAGGGAGGTCGACCGCCTCCTGGAGGAACAGGCGATCGCACTCGATATGAATAAGCGGTTCGAGCTGCTCAGCCAGTTCCAGGTCCTCGTGGCCGAGAACCAGCCCCTGATCTTCCTCTACAATGCCCAGGGGCTCGAGGCCTACCGCGAGGATAGGGTGGGAAACTTCAGCGGGACCACACTGAGCGTGACCTTGGTCAGGAGCGAGCTCCTCTTCCGCCGCGCCTGAACCGCTGAAGAAGATGTGGGG
>JAPWVC010000014.1 GCA_028275195.1 Candidatus Acetothermia bacterium | reverse complement strand
GGGCTACATCTTGCGCCGGGTCCTCTACATGGTCCCGGCGCTCTTCTTTATCTCCGTGGTGGCCTTCGGGGTGATCAAGCTCAACCCGGGCGACTTCCTCACCAAGTATGAGCTGAGCTACCCCCAGGAACTCCTTCAGGAAATGCGGGCCCGCTATGGCCTGGATGAGCCGATCTGGGTCCAATATTGGCGCTGGATCACCGGAATCGTCACCCGCCTGGACTTCGGCTACTCCTTCGCCACCCGCCAGCCGGCGCTCCAGGCCCTCTTCTCCGGCGGGCGGCTCACCTGGACTCTCGCGATCGCCGTGCTCACCATGGCCTGTAGCTGGCTCATCGCGCTCCCCATCGGGATCTACTCCGCCACCCACCGGAACTCGCTGGGAGACCGCTTGGCGAACCTCTTGGGGCTCATTGGCCTCTCGATCCCCGGCTTCGTCCTAGCCCTCGTGCTCCTCTGGGCTCTGGTGGTAGTCTTCCAGGTCGGGCCGCGCTATGGCTTGGGGGTCGGGGGCCTCTTCGACCCGGAGCAGGCCGAGGCCCCCTGGAGCTGGGAGAAGGTGAAGGACCTCCTCTGGCACCTCTGGCCAGCGGTCTTAGTGATCGGGGCGGGGAACATCGCCTCTCTCAGCCGCTACATGCGGGGCCAGCTCCTCGATGTCCTGAGCCAGCCCTATATCCAGGCAGCGCGGGCCAAGGGGCTCCGGGAGAGGATCGTCATCTATAAGCACGGGGTGAGGAATGCTCTTACCCCGCTCGTGAGCTTGTTCGGCTTCTGGATCCCCCAGATGTTCGAGGGGACCCTCGTCGCGGCGGTCATCTTGCAATTGCCGATCGTCGAGGGGGCCTACTGGCAAGCCCTGGCCCAGGAGGACCAATATGTGGCGATGTCGGGGCTCCTCTTCTTCAGCGCCATCCTGATGGTCGGGAACCTCCTGGCCGACCTGCTCCTCCTGTGGGCCGACCCGCGGATCAGACTGGACTAAAACGATGAGCCTCTTTGCCAGGTTCAGGAAGCAGCGGCTCGGCTTGCTCGGGGCTTTCGTCCTCATGGGGCTGGCCCTCCTCGTCGGCTGCGCCGGGTTCTTCAGCCCTTACGACCCCCAGACCCAACATCGCCAGTTCCCCTATGTCCCCCCGATGCTGGGAAGGCTTCACTTCCGGGATGAGAGGGGCTTCCATCCCCGTCCCTTCGTCTATGGCCTGGAGAGGGTCCGTGACCCCTTCACCCTCGACTGGGTCTACCGCGAGGATCGGAGCCAGAAGTATCCGGTCTACTTCTTCGTCCGCGGCCCGGAGTATCGCCTCTTGGGGCTATTCAAGACCGACATCCACTTGTTCGGGACGGGCGAGCCCGAGGAGAGCCCGGGCCAGCTCTTCCTCCTCGGGACTGATAAGCTGGGGCGGGACCTCCTCGCCCGGACCCTCGCTGGGGGCCAGATCTCGCTCGGCCTCGGCTTGCTCGTGGTGGGAGCCGCCCTCCTCTTGGGGACCGTCATAGGCGGGATCTCCGGCTATTATGGCGGGGCGGTCGATACCCTCCTCCAGCGGGGGATCGAGGTGGTAATGTCCATCCCTCGGCTGGCCCTCCTCCTGGCCCTCTCCGCGGCCTTGCCGCCCGAGCTCCCCCCGACGGCCCGTTTCTGGGGGCTTGTGCTCGTCCTCGCGCTCGTCAGTTGGGCCCCGCTCGCGAGGGTGATCCGCGGCCAGTTCCTAAGCTACCGCGAGGAGGAGTTCGTCCTCGCCGCAAGGGCGAGCGGCTCCGGGAGCGGGAGGATCGTCTTCCGCCATATCCTCCCGAATACCTTCAGCTACTTGATCGTGGCCGCCACCCTCACGGCCCCGACCATGATCATCCTCGAGAGTGTGCTCAGCTTCTTTTCCTTCGGGATCCAGGAGCCGCTGATCAGTTGGGGGATGCTCCTCCAGGAGGCCCAATCGGTCTTCCAGCTCCAATTCCACCCCTGGCTCCTCCTCCCCGCGGCCTGCCTCGTCTTGGTGGTCTTGGCGTTCAACTTCGTGGGGGATGGGCTTCGAGATGCCCTCGATCCCCACCTAACCCTGATGGAGCGATAGAAAGGAGGTTAAGATGAGAACGGGAATGAGATGGAAGCTCTCGCTCCCGCTGGCCCTTGCCCTCATCGCTACCTTCGCCTTGGCGAGCTGGGCAAGGTCCATCGAGGAGTTGATCGACTTAGCGGGGAGGGACGCCCTCCCCGAGGTCCGGGCCGCGGCGGGGCTGGCATTGGGGAGGCTGCTAGTCGAATCCCCTTTCACGGACGCCGAGCTGGAGGCACTAGCCGTGGCAGGCCGCTCGCCCGAGCTTCGAGGGGCCGCGGGAAAGGCCTTAGGGGAGCGGCTGCTTGTGGCCGGGCTGAGCCTGGAGGAGCTGGAAGCCCTGGCCTGCGGCCCGACCCCGGAGCTGCGGACCGCAGCGATCCCCGCGCTCGTCCAGGCGACCGTCGCCGCCGTCGGGCGGGGGGAGCTCTCCTTGAGCGGGCTCGCGGAGGCAGTAGCAATGGGGGCTACCTCCGAGCTCCGGCTGGCCCGCGCTCGGGCCCTCTTCCTCCTCTTGAGGGCCGACCTTGCCTCCCCTGAGGCCCAAGCGCTGGTCGAGGCGGTCCTCCGCGGCCAGCGGGTCGAGGTGAGGGGCGTGGAATTGAACGGTGAGCTCGCGGAGATCCGGGTCGCGGCGAGCGAGCTATTGGCCGGGATCTACAAGTCCTATGGGCTCCTTGGCCGCTTGCAAGACCCCTTGAGTGAGCTTATGGCTGTGGCTACGGATGCCTCTCTCACGCCGGAGTTCCGGGCCGCGGCAGGAGCGGCCCTGGAGTTCGTCTTCCTGGCCGAGCGGGAAAGGGCCCTAGCGGCACTCCAAGAATTTGAGGCCCTATTGGGGGCTCTTTTGGAGCAGGCCCAAGCCCAACAGTTCGACCAGGCCGGCCAGACCCTTTCCCTGCTCCGGGGGCTCCTCGAGCGCGAACGCGCGAACCTGATCCTCACCGCCGAAGTCGGAGGCGAGTTCACCGCAGCCCAGCGGCTCGAGAATGTCGCCCGGAACCTGGAGAAGGCGAGGGCGGCACTCGCGCTGGGGGATCTAGCCGGCCTCCGCGGGGCGATCACCGCGATCAAGCGCGATCTGCAGGTGGTCGAGAGGGGCGTGGTCCGGGCCCCGGATCTCCCACTGGAGGCGCTCATGGATTGGGCAAGCGCCGGCAAGACGCCCGAGCTCCGCCGGGCCGCGGGGGCGGCCTTAGGGGAGCGACTGGTTCGAGCCGGCCTGAGCTATGAGAGGCTCCTCGAGCTGACAATCACTGGCCCGAGCGCGGAATTCCGGGCCGGTGCAGGCAAGGCCCTGTCGGCCAAGCTTGTGGAGATGGGCTTGAGCGAGGTGGAGTTGCTCCGCTTGATCGCGCAATACACTTGGGCTTTCGGACCGCGGGCCGGGACCAGCCAGGAGGTGGGGGAAGCGCTGAGTCGTGCCCTGGCTGAACTATGGCTAGCAGAAGTGGCGGGACAGGGAGTCGAACCCTGAACCTCACGGTCATGAGCCGCGCGCTCTAGCCAAATTGAGCTATCCCGCCGAAATAAAAGGCGCTTCTAGCGCCCTGGTTGCGGGGGCTGGATTCGAACCAGCAACCTCCGGGTTATGAGCCCGACGAGCTTCCAGTTGCTCCACCCCGCGCGCTCAAGGGTGCCGAGGGCGGGAGTCGAACCCGCACGAGGTCGCCCTCAGCGGATTTTAAGTCCGCTGCGTCTACCGCTTCCGCCACCTCGGCCTTCTTTTCTTGACTTGGAGCGGGAAACGGGATTCGAACCCGCGACCTTCTGCATGGCAAGCAGACGCTCTAGCCAGCTGAGCTATTCCCGCGCTCGAAGATTATTATAAGCCTGACCGAGCGGGCTGTCAAGTCGCTCGAGCGGCTTGGTGCGAAGGGCGGGAGTCGAACCCGCACGGGGTGTGAGCCCACTAGCTCCTAAGGCTAGCGCGTCTGCCGATTCCGCCACCTTCGCTGGTGCGCCTGGAGGGACTCGGACCCCCAACCAATGGCTCCGAAGGCCACCGCTCTTCCAATTGAGCTACAGGCGCAAGCTGGGAGGGACGACGGGACTCGAACCCGCAACCCCTGCGGCCACAGCGCAGTGCTCTTACCAGTTGAGCTACGTCCCTCGTCTTTACCTTGCTTGGGGCGCCCGGCGGGACTCGAACCCGCGGCCCTCTGCTTAGAAGGCAGATGCTCTATTCCAACTGAGCTACGGGCGCAAGCCCGGAGCGGAAGACGGGAATCGAACCCGCGTCTCCGGCTTGGAAGGCCGGTGCTCTCCCATTGAGCTACTTCCGCAAGCTCCACTTGACCTTCATCTTCCCTGGCCCGGCGGGCCGGGGAAGGTTAATGGTCCAGGCAAAGCCTGGTCGGAGGGGCGGGATTCGAACCCGCGACCTCAGCGTCCCGAACGCTGCGCGCTACCGAGCTGCGCTACCCTCCGGGTGCCCTGAGATATTTTAACCGAGCTGACCACCCATTGGCAATAGCAAGGAGGAAAGGGCCTCAGCCGGCCTCCGAGCCGGCTGAGGCCCCAAAGGTTAGTTGAACTAGAGCCACTTCACTCGTTGAGAGAGAGGTAGTGGGCCAACCCCTGGCGATCGAGCACCGTGAGGAGCACCGTCCCTCCGGGCTTCACCTGGGAGATGAGCGCATTCCACTCCTCCACGGAGTTGACCGGCTGGCGGTTAACCTCCAGGATCACATCCCCCGGCTCCAGGCCGGCCCAGTAGGCCGCGCTCCCGGGGTCGACGCTAGTGATCACCACCCCCTGGGAGGTGGCCAGCCCGAGCCGCTGGGCCAGCTCCGGGGAGTTGCCCTGGACGGTGAGCCCGAACCGCTTGAGCCCTTGCCCCTGGGGCTGAACCTGCTGCTGGCGCTGCTGGAGCGCGGCCTGGCTCGGCCGCTCACCCAAGGGGACTTCGATAGTCAGCCGCTCCTTCTCCCGCAGGACCTCGAGCTTGACTTTCTCCCCGACCTGCTTGAACATGATCGCCTGCTGGAGCTCATCGGTATTGTGGACCGCCTGGCCGTTGACGCTGAGGATCACATCCCCTCGCCGGAGGAGCCCATCCGCCGGTGAGCCACGGACCACATCGTTGACTAGGACCCCTTCACCGGGCTTGAGCCCGAAATACTCCGCTAAGTCTGGCGTGATGTCCCGGATGTAGACCCCCAGCCAGGCCCGGGTCACCCTCCCCTTCTCGATCAGTTGGGGGAGGACCCGCTTCACACGGTTGATCGGGATGGCGAAGTTGATCCCCTCACTATTGGCAGCGATGGCCGTATTGATCCCGACCACCTCCCCCGCGGCGTTCACCAGCGGGCCCCCCGAGTTCCCAGGGTTGATCGCGGCATCGGTCTGGATCATGTGCTGGAAGGAGCCGTTCCCGTCGGGGCGGGGGACTGTCCGCTCCAGGGCGGAGACGATCCCCGCGGTCACGGTGTGCTGGAAGCCGAGAGGGTTCCCGATGGCGACGACCCAATCGCCGATCTCGAGCTTATCCGAGTCTCCAAGCTCGACCGCGGTCAGCTCGCTGAGGTCGCCCTTGACCCGGAGGACGGCCACATCGAGCTCGCTGTCCTGGCCGACAATCTCTCCGGCGAACCTCTGCCCGTTGGGGAAGATCAGGTTGATCGAGGTCGCCCCCTCGACCACATGGTTATTGGTGAGGAGGTATTTCTGGCCGTTGTATTCGATGAGGAAGCCCGAGCCGATCGCCGGCTCGACCTCCCGCTCCGGGTAGGGGATCTCCCCGAAGAACCGCTTGAAGAAGGGGTCGTTGAAGAACTGCTCGAAGGGGTTAAAGGTCTGGCGCTCGATGGTCACCATGACCTGGGCTACCGCCGGGCTGGCGGCCCGGATCGCGGCCTTGATCGCATTCTGCCCGGCGGCGACGATCAGGCTCTCGAGCTGCTCCTTGCTCAAGCTCTCCAGGGCCACGGGGAGCTTGGAGGGCTCGCGCTCCGACTCTATGGCCGTGGTCGTGGCGGCCGACTGGCCCGGTGACTCCATCGTGGCCGCCGGGGCCCCATGGGATGGGCCGCGGTAGCTCACCACAAGGGAGAAGCCGAGCGCGAGGATCGCGACGGTCACGAGCGAGATTAAAAGAAACTTTTTCATCTTCACCTCCGTATCCCGCAGCTCCTACTCCAGGCCATTTTAGCGCTTCTGAAGGCCGCTTGATTATAAAGACGGGGCCATGAGCTGTCAAGGGAGGCGGGGGTGAAAATTCGGTGGAAAGCCGCCAGGTGACTCGGTCCCCGGGGAGAAAGTTCCCCCGGCGGGGGACTTGAATCGGGGCCGCCGAGGTTATAAAATGAGCTTGCGGGACGTGGCGCAGCCTGGTAGCGCGCTGGCATGGGGGGCCAGAGGTCACCGGTTCGATTCCGGTCGTCCCGACCAGGCTCCTACCCGACTCAGCACCCGGTGGAAGTATCCTAAATCACTGGCAAGATCCCAGGGAGTTGTTATCCTCAAGAGGGGCATTATGGCTATGGCAGATCAGGGTCAGGGCACTAGGGGATTGGCTTCGATCCCGGCGGAGACCGAGGCCTTCTTCCGCGGGGATGAGCTACGGATCCGGGTCTTCCTCGAGAAGTATGCCCTCAAGACCAGGGAGGGCGAGCTCTTAGAGCGGGTCCCTCCGGAGATGTGGCGGCGAATCGCCCGGGAGATCGCCTCGGTCGAGCCGGACAGAGGGGTTTGGGAAGAGCGGTTCTATTGGCTCCTTGAGGATTTCAAGTTCGTCCCCGGCGGGAGGATCATGTTCGGTGCCGGCCAGCCGCGGCGAGTGACGCTTTTTAACTGTTATGTGATTCCCATTAGAGAGGACTCGATCGAGGGGATCTTCGACTGGTGCCGCGAGGCCGCTAGGACCTACTCCTACGGTGGTGGGGCGGGGGTCGATCTCTCGATCCTCCGGCCCAAGGGGACCCCGGTCAATAATGCCGCGATCTACTCTAGCGGGGCGGTCTCGTTCATGGAGCTCCTCTCGACGACCACGGGGACGATCGGCCAGGCCGGGAGGAGAGGGGCGCTGATGATCACCATGAGGGTCGATCATCCGGACATCCTCGACTTCCTCGAGGTCAAGCGCGACCTCTCGAAAGTCACCTACGCCAACATCAGCGTCCGCGTCAGCGATGCCTTCATGGAGGCGGTCGAGCGGGACGGGGAGTTCACCCTTTGGTATGAGAGCGAGACCGTCCCGCGGGTCGAGCGGAAGGTCCGGGCCCGCGAGCTCTGGGAGAGGCTGATCCGAGCTGCCTGGGAGTCGGCCGAGCCGGGGGTGATCTTCTGGGACACCGTTAAAAGGGAATCGACCACGGAATACAACGGGATGGAGGTCTTGACCACCAACCCCTGCTCCGAAATTACGCTCGAGCCCTACGGCTGCTGCAATCTTGGCAGCGTTAACCTCTCGGCCTTCGTAAAAGAGGAGTTCACACCCCAGGCCCAGGTCGATTGGGAGGGGCTGGAACGAGCCTTGAGGTATGGCGTCCGCTTCCTCGACGATGTCCTCGATTATGGGAAGGACCGCCATCCACTCCCGCAGCAGCGGGAGGCCTCCCTCCGCTCGAGGAGGATCGGGCTGGGGTTCACCGGGCTCGGGGATTTCCTGATCAAACTGGGGCTGAAATACGACACCGAAGAGGCGATCGCCTTCGTCGACCGGCTTTTCGAGCGGATTAAGCACATCGCTTATAGTGAGAGCGTGGCCCTGGCGAAGGAGAGGGGGCCCTTCCCGGCCTTCGACCCTGAAAGGCACCTCCAGAGCCCCTTCATCCGGCGGCTCGACCCTTCCCTCCAGAAGGAGATCAGAGCCCATGGACTGCGGAACGCGGCGCTCTTGACCGTCCCGCCGGTGGGGAGCGGCTCGGCCCTCGCGGGGGTCTCCTCGGGGATCGAGCCCCTCTTCTCCTTGAGCTATGTCCGCCGCTCTGAATCCCTCGGCCAGGAGGAGTTCCATGTCCTCCACCCCCTCGTCCGGGAGTATCTGGAGCGGCGAGGGCTGGGGGAGCGGGATCTCTCTGCCCTCCCGCCAGAGTTCGTCACGGCCCACCAGATCGCCCCAGAGATGCGGATCAAGATGCAAGCGACAATCCAGAAGCACATCGACCATGCCATCTCCAGCACGGTCAACCTCCCCAAGGAGGCAACACCTGAAGATGTGGAGAGGATCTATTTCGAGGCCTGGCGGCTCGGCTGCAAGGGGGTGACGGTCTATCGGGAGGGCTCGCGCCGGGGGATCATGCTCACGGAGAAGGAGGCTGCCCAGGCCGCGGAAGAAGAGCCCCTCCGCCGGCCGGCCCGCCTCCCTCGCTCCCGCCCGAAGGTGGTGAAAGGGAAGACCTACAACTTCAAGACGGAGATGGGGAGCCTCTTCGTGACGGTCAATGAGGACGAGCACGGCCCGTTCGAGGTCTTCGTCCAGTTGGGGAAGTCCGGCTCGGCCTCGATGGCCTTCACCGAGGCGATCGGAAGGCTCATCTCCCTCGCGCTAAGGAGTGGGATCAAGCCGAGCGCGATCATCGACCAATTGAGATTGATCCGCGGCTCTCGGCCGATCATCCAAGAGGACGGCGAGATCGTCTTCTCCGTCCCGGACGCGATCGCCAAGGCCCTGGCCGAGTTCCTCCGCGGCGGCGAGCAACTGAAGCTGATCGAGAACCATGGACCGCTCAGGCTCCTCCCGCCCAGGGAGCCGAAGGAGGAAGGGAAGAGGGAGCTCGACCTCTGCCCGATGTGCGGCGGGGTCCTCCTCTTCACTGGAGGGTGTTACCTCTGCCAGGACTGCGGCTATACTAGGTGCGATTAGGCCCAAGCCCTTCGAGGAGGAGCGCGCGGGCCAGCTTCGGGTCGGCCTTCCCCTTGGTCTTCCTCATCACCTGGCCGAGGAGGAAGCTCAGGGCCTGCTCCTTCCCGCCTTTATAATCAGCAGCGGCCTGGGGATTCTCGGCCAAGACCGCTGATACAACCGCGCTCAGCTCGCCAGCATCGGAAATCTGGAGCAGGTCCCTCTCCTGGAGGAGCTCCTCCGGCCCCTTGCCGGTCCGGTAGCACTCCTCTAGCAATTCCTTCCCCGCGCTCCGGTTGAGCTTCCCTTCCTCGACCAGCCGCAAGATCTGCGCGAAGTCTGCCGGTTTCAGCCGAAGCTCGCCCTCCTTCGCCAGCCGGAGGAGCTCGGTCATCATCCAGTTGCTCACCTCCTTCGGATGAGGGAAGAGCCGGACGGCTGCCTCGAAGTAGTCCGCGATCTCCCGCTCCTCGGTGAGGACCTCGATATCGTATTCCGGAAGGCCATACTCCGCGCGCCAGCGGCGGCGACGCTCCTCCGGGAGCTCGGGGAGCCCCCTCTTTACCTCTTCTAGCCAGTCCGAGCTGATGAGCAGCGGCGGGAGGTCCGGCTCGGGGAAGTAGCGGTAGTCCTCGGCCTCCTCTTTCCCGCGGATCGGGACCGCCCGCCCGCTCGCCTCGTCCCAGTCGAGGGTCTGCTGCTCGACCTCCCTCCCAGCGAGCAAGAGGGCCCGCTGGCGGGCCTCCTCGAAGGCCAGGGCCTCCTCGAGCGCCCGGAAGGAGTTCAAGTTCTTGATCTCGGTCCGCGTCCCCGCTCGATCGCCGCACCGGAGCGAGATGTTGGCATCGCAGCGCAGCTCGCCCTTCTCCATGTCGCAGTTGGAAACACCGATGTAGCGGAGGGTCCGACGCACGGCCTGGAGCAGCTCTCTAGCCTCGCGGGGCGAGCGAACCTCCGGCTCGGTGACGATCTCGATTAGGGGGACCCCGGCCCGGTTGAAGTCGATCAAGCTCCGGCCACCTTGATGGACCAGCTTAGCGGCATCTTCTTCGAGGTGGAGCCGGCGGAGGCCGATCCGCCGCTCCCCCAGCTCGAGCCAGCCCCCGCTCGCGAGCGGCTCGTCATACTGCGAGATCTGATAGCCCTTGGGGAGGTCGGGGTAGAAGTAGTTCTTCCGGGCGAAGCTGGACCTGGGGTGGATCTCGCAATGGAAGGCCAACGCGGCCCGGATCGCCAGCTCGACCGCCCGCTTGTTCAGGACCGGGAGGGCCCCGGGCATCCCGAGGCAGACCGGGCAGGTCCTCGAGTTCGGCGGCCCGGCTGAGTCGGCCCGGCAGCCGCAGAAGAGCTTCGTCTCGGTCTTGAGTTGGGCATGGATCTCCAGCCCGATCACCGTCTCCATCCTGGCTAATTCTACCACCTTGCCGAGGGGGGCCGCTTGGTGTATCCTCCAGGGAGTCCGGAGATGACCCAGATCATGAGGAGGTTTGATCCAAAAGAGATCCGGGAGGACTTCCCCATCCTCTCCCGGCGGATCGGGGGCAAGCCCCTGGCTTATCTGGACAATGCCGCGACGACCCAGAAGCCCCGCCAGGTCCTGGAGGCAATGCAGGAGTTCTACGAGCAGAAGAACGCCAATGTCCACCGGGCTGTCCACACCCTGAGCTACGAGGCGACAGTCGCTTATGAGGCGGCCCACCGGAGGGTCGCGGAGTTCATCCATGCCTCTGGGCCGGAGGAGATCATCTTCACCCGGAATGCCACGGAGGCGCTCAACCTCGTGGCCTATGCCTGGGGGTTGTGGGAGCTCCGCGAGGGGGACGAGGTCCTCCTCACGGTAATGGAGCACCACTCGAACCTCGTCCCCTGGCTGGCCCTCCGCCGGCTGAAAGGGATCTCTCTCAAATTCATTGATGTGAACGAGCGGGGGCTACTCAAGCTCGAGGAGCTCTCCCGCCTCCTCTCGAAGCGGACCAGGCTCGTCGGCTGCATCTACGCCTCGAATGTCCTGGGGACGGTCAACCCCGTGGAGGAGATCATCGAGGCGGCCCACCGCTTCGGGGCATTGGTCTTGGTCGATGGGGCCCAAGCGGTCCCCCACATGCCCGTGGATGTCAAGGAGCTGGACTGCGACTTCCTCGCCGCGAGCGGGCATAAGATGCTCGGCCCGACCGGGACCGGCTTCCTCTACGCCAAGCGCGAGCTACTAGAGGAGATGGAGCCCTTCCTCTACGGCGGGGACATGATCGAGACCGTGACGCTCGAGGCGGCCACCTGGAACAAGCTCCCCTGGAAGTTCGAGGCGGGGACGGCCAACATCGCTGGCGGGATCGGCCTGGCCGCGGCCGTCGATTATCTGGAGCGACTGGGGATGGAGGCGGTCTATGACCATGAGCGGCGGCTCTTGGAGTTCGCCTGGGAGAGGCTGGCCCGAGTGGAAGGGGTCAAGCTCTACGGCCCTGCCCCGGGCGAGGCCGCACGGCTGGGGATCATCTCCTTCAATCTGGAGGGGGTCCATCCCCACGACCTGGCCATGGTCCTCGATAGCGAGGGGATCGCGATCCGGAGCGGCCACCATTGCGCCCAGCCGCTGATGGCCCGCTTGGGGATGGAGTTCGCCGCCCGGGCTAGCTTCTACATCTACAACACTGAGGAGGAGGTCGAGCGGCTCGCCGCGGCCGTGGAGGAGGCCAAAGCGGCCTTCCGCGTGCGGAGCTGAGCTGAATTGAGATGAATAAGGTCTTCCGAAGATTGGTCTACCAATACCCGGCCCTCGATCTCCTGGTGGAGCACGCGGAGAAGGTCTGCGCGGCGATTGAGGAGCTGGCCCAGACCGTCGAGGACTACCTGGACCGGCGGCCGGTGGGTGAGCGGAGCGAGCGGGTCTCCCAGCTCGAGCATGAGGCCGATCTCCTCAAGGCCCGCTTGCGGGCCAGCCTCCCGCGGAGCGACTCCTTCATGCCGGTCAACCGCTCGGACCTCTTGGAGTTCATCTGGCAGCAGGACGAGATCGCCGATGTCGCCCAGGACGCCGCCGGGCTCCTCCCATTGATGGAGCTCCAGCTCCCCCAAGAGCTGACCGCCAAGTGGCGGGAGTTCCCGAAGGCCTTGCTCGAAGGGGTGGGGATCTACCGCAAGATGGCCTCGAGCTTGAAGGGGCTCCTAGAGCGGGGCTTCCGGCGGGAGGCGGTCAGCCGGGCCATCGAGCTCCTCGATGAGGTCAACCTCCTCGAGCACCGGGTCGATCTGCTCGAGAAGGACCTGATCACCATGATCTACCGGCAAGGCGAGCTCGATGGCTTCGCCAAGTATCATTTGATCCAGGTCCTCCTCAAGCTCGGGGATGTCCTCGACCACATGGAGAACGCCGGCGGGCGGATCAGGATCATGGCCGCCCGGGCCTGACCCTCTGGGGAGCCGCGGCTATGCTCGAGCTCAGCCTGCTCCTCCTCGCTAGCTTCTATCTCGGCTGGAACATCGGGGCGAACGATAGCGCCAACTGCGCCGGGACCGCCATCGGGTCGAGGCTGATCTCCTACCGCCGGGGGATGGCCCTGGTCGCGGCCTTCGCTCTCATCGGGGGAGTCGTAGGGAGCGCGAAGGTCGTGGAGACCGTAGGGAAGGGGATCGTGGCCGCCCCGCTCCCCTGGCAGGCGCTTCTGGTGGCGATGGGCTCGGCCGGGGCATGTGTGACCCTCGCAACCATCTTTAAGCTCCCGGTCTCGACCTCCCAGGCGATCGTCGGGGGGCTGATCGGGACCGGGCTGGCCGCCGGGGCGGAGGTGAACCTCTCCGTGATCATCAAGATCGTCGGGGTCTGGGTCGCCTCCCCGGCCATCGCACTGGCCCTCGCCTTTAGCATCTACCAACTCTTTGCCCTCCTCCTCCGCTCCATCCGCCGGAGCGGGTTCATAAGCGACCTGCTCAACTGGCTGACCCTCGCCTCCGCCGGGTATGCCGCCTTCTCCCTCGGGGCGAATAACATCGGGAACGCCATCGGCCCACTGGCCAACTTGGGCCTCCATTCGGGCTGGATCACTCTCCTCGGCGGGCTGGCCCTGGCGAGCGGGGCCCTCACCTATGGCCACCGGGTGACCGAGACGGTCGCGAGCGGGGTCGTCTCACTCGATCCTCTGAGCGCTTTCGCCACCCAGACCGCGATCGCCTTCGTCGCTCATGGATTCGCCTTCGCCGGGATCCCGATCTCCACCTCCCAGGCGATCGTGGGGGCCCTGGCGGGGATCGGGCTGGTTAAGGGAGTCCGGACCGTCAGCTACGAGATGCTATTGACAATTGGGATCGGCTGGGTCGCCACACCCGCGCTCGCCGGGCTGGTGGCCCTCGGGCTGTGGAAGCTCATCGCCCGGGGCTAGACAAACCTTAGGACATAGTGGAAGTAGAGGTAGAAGACGGGGATGGCGAAGAGGAGTCCGTCGATCCGGTCGAGCATCCCCCCGTGGCCCGGGAGGAGCCCTCCGGAGTCCTTGACCCCGGCCAGGCGCTTCAGCTTCGACTCGAAGAGGTCGCCCGCCTGCATGGCCGCGGAGACGAGGAGGGCCAGGGTGAAGATATGGGGGATCCAGGCCGGCCAATTGACCCAGATGGGGGTGAGGTTAGCGCCCACAAGCGCGAAGAGGAAGCCCCCGATCACTCCCTCAACGGTCTTATTCGGGCTTGTGCGCGGGGCGAGCTTATGCCTCCCGAAGCGGGAGCCGATGAGGAAGGCCCCGATATCGTAGCTCCAACTCATGACCAGGAGGAGCATCGCGTAGAGCCAGCCGGCATACGATGGGGCGCGGTAAATGAGATAAAAGAAGTGGAGGAGCCAGGGGATATAGCCGAGGCCGAAGATCGCCGCTAGGCTCCGCTTCAGCCCCTGCGGCTGAGGGAGATACCACAGGATTGGGAGGAGGAAGACCGCGGTGACGGCCAGGACCAGGTGCAATCCGCGGAAGAAGACATAGACGAACTCCAGGAAAGCGATCAAGGCCAGATAGGAGTAGCGCTCGAGCTGGAGGCCCATCCGCTCGATCAGCCCGAGATACTCCAGCCCGGCGAGGAAGGCCACCAATGTCAGGAAGAGCCCGACGGCCCAGTCGACCTGGAGGAGCTTGGCGAAGAAGAAGAGGGCCGTGATCGAGGGGATGAGGACGACCGAGGTCAGGACCCGCTTGCCCAGCTCGCTCAATGAATTTAAGCTAGCTCTCCAAGACCCCGCCGAACTTCCTCTGCCGCGATTGGAAGGACTCGACCGCCTGGAGGAGCTCCTCGGGAGTGAAGTCCGGCCAGAGGGTCTTCGTGACCCAGAATTCGGTGTAGGCCGACTGCCAGAGGAGGAAGTTCGAGAGGCGCTCCTCCCCGCTCGTCCGGATCAGGAGGTCAGGATCAGGGAGCTCGGCGGTGTAGAGGTAGCGCCGGAAGAGGGCCTCATCGATCTTAGCGGGGAGGGCCCCCGCGGCGAAGTCCCGGAGGATCCGCTCCACGGCCTGGAGGATCTCCTGCCGCCCGCCGTAGTTGATCGCCAGGCTCAGGTGGAGCCGCTCATTCCCCCGAGAGAGGGCCAAAGCCCGCTCCAGCCCCTGCCGGACCCGCAAGGGGAGGCCATCGAGCTCCCCGAGGACGCGGAGCCGGACCCCGTTCTCGAGCAACTGGTCGAGGTTCTTCTCCAAGAAATCGGCTAGCAGCTCCATGAGGGAGTCGACCTCCTCCTTCGGGCGGCGCCAGTTCTCCTTGGAGAAGGCGAAGAGCGTTAAGTATTTGATCCCAAGCTCCTGCCCCACGAACTCCACGATCTTCTTTGCCGTCTCCAGCCCGGCCCGGTGGCCCGCACTCCGGGCCTGGCCTCGCCGGCGGGCCCACCGCCCATTCCCGTCCATAATGATCGCCAGATGCTGCGGCAGCCCCTGGGCCTTGGCCCGGGCGATCCGCTCCTTCAACTCCGCGGCGAGCTCAATCCCCATCTGAATCCCTAGCTTGATCTTGTCCTCGGAGGAGCTCCCCCACCAAGTATAGCGAGCCGGTGACGCAGAGGAGGTCCCGTTCGCTGAGCCCCTCCCGGGCCTGGAGGAAGGCCTCACCCGCGGGGACGATGGCTCGGGCGGGCTTGGCGTATCTCGAGGCGAGCTTAAGCAAGGCTTCCGGCTCGCAGGCACGGTAGTAGTCCGGCTTGGTGAAGAAGAGCTCATCGAACCAGGAGAAGAGGGCCGCGGCGATCGCCTCGATCTCCTTGTCGCGCATCACCCCGAAGAGGAGGCACCGTCGGCCACCCGCAAGGTAGCGCTCATAGTATAGCTCGAGGCCAGTCCGGAGGGCCCGGGCCCCGCTCGGGTTGTGGGCCCCGTCTAGGATGATGTAAGGCCGCTCTCGGTAGACCTGGAACCTCCCGGGCCAGCGGGCGGCGGCCAGCCCTTGCTTGACCGCTCCGTCCGCGAGGCGGAGCGAGCGGCGGAGGACCTCGACGGCCTTCAGGACCACGGCCAGGTTCTCCCGCTGGTAAGGCCCGAGCAGGCCGAGCTCGAGCCGGCCCCAGCCCTCGACCGCGAACGCTTGGCTGTCCCAGGTGAAGTCGAGCGCCTCTACCTCCTTATCAGCCAAGATGAGCTCGGCTCCCACCAAGGTGCACTCCCGGGCGATCACCTCCAATAGCTTGGGCTTCCTCTCGCCGGTGACGAGGGGGACGCCGGGCTTAGCGAGCCCAGCCTTCTCCCAGGCTACCCTCTCCAGAGACGGGCCGAGGAGATCCAGATGGTCCCGCTCTACATTAGTGAGGATCGCCAGGAGCGGGTGGATCACATTCGTGGCGTCGAACCGCCCGCCGAGCCCGACCTCGATCACCGCCAAGTCCACCCCCTGCTCATGGAAATATTGGAAGGCCATGGCCGTGAGGACCTCAAAGACCGTGGGCTTATCGGCCATCTCCGCGATGATCGGCTCAAGCCGCTCCAGCAGCCGGGCGAAATCCTCGCTAGGAATCCACTCACCATCGATCCTGATCCGCTCACGCCAGTCGAGCAGGTGCGGCGAAGTATAGGCCCCCACGCGGTAGCCCGCCTCCTTCAAGATCGAGGCGAGCATCGCCACGACCGAGCCCTTCCCATTGGTCCCACCGACATGGATCGCCCTGAGCTCGGCCTGGGGATTCCCCAGCCGCTCGAGAAGGTAGGAGACCCGCTCCAGCCCGGGCTTGACCTCTCGCCAGGGGAGGCCCTCAAGGTAGGCGCAGGCGGCTTGATAATCCATCTCGGGCCTCGCCCAGGATCAATTAGGAGGCCGCCCCTCCCGATCCGCCCAGGACCTGGAGGTTCTTCCTCAGCCGGTCGGCCCGAACTCGGAATTCCTCGGCCTTGGCCCGCTCCTTCTCGATAATCTCCTGTGGGGCCCTCTTGAGGAACCGCTCATCTTCGAGCTTCCTCAGGCTCGCGGCCAGCTCGCCCTCGACCTCTAGGAGCTCTCGCTCGAGCCTGGCCCGCTCCTTGGCGATATCGATCAGCCCCTCGAGGGGGACGAAGACCTCGGCCCCCTCCAAAATGACCCTTGGGGCCGCCTCGGGCCGGGGGAGGTCCGGGCCGACCTCGAACTCCTGGACCCCCGCCAGCTCGCGGAAGAAGAGCCGGTTGGCCTCGACCAACTCCTTGATCCCCTGGTCCTCGGCCCGGATGATCGCCCTGGCGGGGGCCTGGGGCGGGACATTCATCTCGGAGCGGATCGTCCGGACCGCCGAGATCAGCTCCTGGAGGATCGCCATCTTCCGCTCGACCTCGGGGTCGAGCCAGGCCCGCTCGGCCTTGGGGAAGGGGGCGATCATCACGCTCTCCGCCTCTTTGTAGGGGAGGAGCTGCCAGATCTCCTCAGTGATGTAGGGGATGAAGGGGTGGAGCATCTTCAGGATCGCGACGAGGGCGTAGTAGAGGACCTCCTGGGCCGTCCGCTTCTTGGCCTGATCTTCGCCGTAGAGCCGGGGCTTGACCATCTCCAGATACCAGTCGCAGAAGTCATGCCAGACGAAGTGGTAGAGTCCCTCGGCCGCGAGGTTGAAGTCATAATTGTCAAGGTTCTTGCGCAGCTCGGCGATCTGGCCGGCCAGGCGGGAGAGGAGCCAGCGGTCAGGGAGCTCCAGGGCCTCCTGGGCGAAGCCGCGGGGCTCGAACCCCTCGAGGTTCATCAAGGCCAAGCGGGCGGCGTTCCAGATCTTGTTGAGGAACTTCCGATAGCCCTCGAGGTCGCGCATCGAGAGGCGCATCTCCTGGCCGCGGCTGAAGGAGGCAGCGAGGGTGAACCGGAGGGCGTCCATCCCATATTTCTCCTGGAGCTCCAGTGGATCGACCCCCGTCCCGAGCGACTTACTCATCCTCCGGCCGCGCTCGTCCCTTACCGTGGGGTGGAGGAGGACCTCGCGGAAGGGGATCTCCCCCATGAAGTGGAGGCCCATGATGATCATCCGTGCCACCCAGAAGAAGAGGATCTCCGGGGCGGTGGAGAGGACATCCGTAGGATAGAAGTATTCCAGCTCCGGGGTCCGCTCCGGCCAGCCCATCACCGAGAAGGGCCAAAGGGCGCTCGAGAACCAGGTGTCGAGGACATCCTCATCCTGGTAGAGGTCCTTCGAGCCGCAGGCCACGCACTCCTTGGGGACCTCTCGGCTCACCGTGACCTCATTGCAGTCACGACAATACCAGGCCGGGATCCGGTGGCCCCACCAGAGCTG
>JAPWVC010000055.1 GCA_028275195.1 Candidatus Acetothermia bacterium | reverse complement strand
TTCGACCCGCCCTCGCCGGTCGCTCAAGGCGAGCTGGTCCGGGTATGCGTCAAGGTCGCTAACCTCGGCTCAGCCGCGGCAGGCCAATTTACCGTCTCTTTCAGCTATTTCCTCGACTCTTACATCCAGTTCGCCACCGCCACGGTCACGGGCCTGGGGGCCGGGAGCCAGACCGAGCTCTGCCGCGTCCTCGCCACTTCTCCCCTTGTGCCAGGGAGTTATGAGATCAAGATCCGGATCGACCCTGAGGATCGTGTGGCGGAGGCAAACGAGGCAAATAACGAGCTCTCGGGCTACCTCACGATCATTACGCCATTCCCGCCCCTGCCCCAGCTCATCCTCGGGACCGGCGGGCCGGTGAGGCTCCTCGAGCTGGATCGTGGGACCGGTGTGGTCTATATCGGCTCAGAGGACGGGAAGCTCTATGCCCTGGAGCGAGGGGCCGCCCTCAAGGCCGGCTTCCCGTTCGAGGTAGGGAGCCCGATCCGGGCCTTGGTCCTCGATACCGGGGCCCCGCGAGCGGCCTACCTGGGGACCGCCGACGGGAAGCTCGTGGCCGTCAAGCTCGAGACCGGCCGGGAGATCTGCCGGGCCTCCTTGGGCAGTGAGGTCCGCGCACTGGCCATCGACAGGTTTGGGAACATCTACATCGGCGCGGGGGCGCGCCTGGTGAGCCTCACCTCGGCCTGCCAGCCGCGCTGGGAGTTCGCCCCCCTCGGGGAGGTGCGAGCGCTCATCTTCCATGATGCTAAGGATCTAGTCTATGTCGCCACTTCCGCCGGGATGCTCTATGCCCTGACTCGCGATGGGAAGGTCAAGTGGCAGCTCGACCTGCAGGCTCCCTTGACCGCCCTCGCCTTAGGCGAGGCGATCTATGCCGGCACAGAGGATGGGAAGGTCCGGGCCGTGAGCTTCGGCGGGAGCCCGAGCTGGCAGTTCACCATCGGGGGGACGATCACGGGCCTAGCGGTCGATGTGGAGCGCCGTGACCCGATCTATGCCGCCTCTTCCGATGGGAAACTCTACTCGCTCGACCTCTCTGGGAGACTCCGCTGGGCCTTCCCTACCGGTGGGCCGCTCTATGCCCGGCCGGGGATCGATGGCCGGAGCGGGGCGGTCTTCCTCGGCTCGAGTGACGGGAAGCTCTACGCCCTCGAGTCTGCCGGGCGGGAGACCTTCTCCGTGACCGTCGGGAGCCCGATCCGCTCAACCCCGGTGATCGATACCATCGTCGAGCGGGTGGGTGGAGAGGCCCGGCTTGTCCGACTAATCTACTTCGGGGCGGAGGACGGGAATATTTACCTAATCAAGGATTAAGGAAAGGAGAGCTAGATGGGGAGGAAGACAGTTCTAGCCGGTTTTCTGCTGCTCTTGAGCCTCTTGATCGGATTGGTCGGGCGCGGGGGCGCGGGGCTCCCGGAGCTCCATCTCCAGAAGATTGTCCTGGAGCCGCCCTCGCCGGTGGCCCGCGGTGAGGTAGTAGTGATTCATGCCTGGGTAATGAACACCGGGGACCGGCCGGCCGGGGAATTCAAGGTCGAGTTCTTCTACCGCCGGCAGGGAGGGGAGAAATGGACAAGCTTCCATGTCGTTGTGGTCCCGAACCTCGCCCCGAGCCGCCAGGAGGCCCTGGAGGTCAAGGACGATGGCCGTGGGGTCGGGCTCGATACCGGTGGCCTTGAGCCCGGGGCTTACGAGGTCCGCGTAGTGGCCGACTCGAACAACCAGATCCCGGAGGAGGACGAGACAAACAACGAATTGGTGACCGCCCTGACGGTCTTGCCCTCCAAGCTCGGGCTGGCCGACCTCCAGCCAGTGGCGGTCAGCCTCAATCCGCCGCTCCCGACAGCCGATCAGCTCGTAGTTGTCACCGTCGAGATCAGGAATACCGGGGACAAGACCGCCGGGCCGTTCCGGGTCTCTTTCCGGATCAATGGCCGGGAGTTTGACTCCACGAGTTTGGAGGGCCTCGCGGCTGGAGCGAGCCTCTCTGCCCAGGGTGCGCTCGACCCTTATGCCCTAGGGCTGGGCCCGGGGAGCCATACCCTGCTCATAGTCGTCGATCCCGATGGCCAGGTCGATGAGCAAGACGAGGCGAATAACGAGCTCACCGCCTCGCTGACCATCCAGGGGGCCGAGCTTCACCCCACGAGCCTGGAGCTGGACAAGCCGGTCATCCGGCTCGACGGGCGGGTGACGGTCTCCTCGAAGGTCGTGAACACAGGGAAGGGCCCGGCCCAGACGGTGGAGGTCGGCTTCTACATCGATGGACGGCAGTTCGCCCTGGCCAGCCTCGGGGCCCTCGGCCCGGGGGAGGAGGCCCTCGCGCAGGGCGAGCTGATCCCGGCCAAGCCGGGGCTCGGCCTCGCGCCGGGAGTCCATCAATTGAGCGTGGTAGTCGATCCAAACAACCTTATTCCCGAGCTGGATGAGGCCAATAATAGGCTGACCAAGGCCGTGACGATCCTCCCGCCGGAGCCCCAGCTTCCCGAGCTCCATCCCCAGAGCCTGGAGCTCAACCCGCCCTCCCCGGTCGAGCTCCGGAGGGCTGAGGTAGTGACCGTCTCCTCGGTGATCAAGAACACGGGAAAGGCCCCCGCGATCGGGTTTGCGGTGGCCTTCGGTTACCGTGTGAAGGGGCGAGTCCGCTGGGAGGCCCTCCCTTGCCGGGACCAGGCGGGTTGCACGAATCTGGCGCTCGCCCCGGGAGCGGAGCTGAAGGTCGAGGGGAAACTAGCCCTCGCACCCTTGAGCCCCGGAATCTATGAGGTCCGCGTGGTCGTCGATCCCCCGACCGATGGCGATGGGAGAGGCCAGGTGGAGGAACTGGAGGAGATGAACAATGAGCTGGTCACAACCCTTACCCTGCTCTCGCCGCGCCTCCCGGACTTGGTTCTCGATCCGCTCGCGCCCGTGGTCGTCGCCCCGGGCTACCAGGTGAGCCGGGGCCAGACCCTCCGCTTCATGGCTAACATCGCTAATCTAGGGGACCTCGAGGCCGGGCCGTTCGCCGTGGAGTTCGCCTACTGCCGCTTGCCGGAGAGCGTGCCAGCAGGGGCAGAGCAGCCTTGCACCAAGCCAGCGGACTTTTCGACCTTCGCGACCGTCTCTCTCCCCGGGCTGGCAGTGGGGAAGAAGATAGAGGCCGGGGCAGTTCTCGAGACCTCGGCCCTCCAGCCGGGGAGCTACTTGATCCGGATCACCCTCGATCCGCCAGATCCCAGCCGGCCCAATGGCTTAGTCGAGGAGCAGTCCGAGCTGAACAATGTAATGGACATCACGGTCCTCGTCCAGGGGGCTGACCTCATCCCGATTGCGCTCGTGTTCGAGCCGCCTTCACCGGTGGTCCAAGGGGCAGTCGTCAAGGCGACGGCCACGGTGATCAATGCCGGGGTCGAGCCGACTGGGAAATTCGATGTCAACTTCTACTGGTGTCGGCTGACGGGGCCAACGAGCTGCCAGAGGGAGGCCGAGTTCGTCTCCTTCGGCGGGGTCTCCTTCCCCGGGATCGCGGTCAACAATCCTGAGCCGGCGAGCCGCGCCCTCGACACCTCGGCCCTCGAGCCGGGGGACTACCTCATCCGCGTGGTCGTCGACCCTGATGGGCGGGTGGCGGAGCAGAATGAGGCGAATAACGCGCTGACAGCCACCCTGAGGGTCGAGCCCCGCCCGGCAGACCTCCGCCCTGAGCCCTGGCTCGCCTTCGAGCCCGAGCCCCCGATCACCGCCCCTGCGCCGGTAAAGGTCCGCGGGGCGATCGTCAACAGTGGCGGCACCGCCGCGGGTGAGTTCCGCGTCTCCTTCCTCTACCGGAAGGTCGAGGAAGGAGCAGCCTATGTCCCCTTCGATAGCGTTACCTTGCCTGGGCTCGGGCCGGGAGAGCGGATGGAGGTCCTAGGAGTCCTGGACACCACCAGGCTAACGGGCGGGACTTACGAGATCTGCATCTTGGCCGATCCGGACGATAAGGTGAAGGAAGCGGACGAGGCCAACAACATTTACTGCACCCCGCCGCCATTCGTGGTCATCTCCCCGCCGCCGGACCTCTGGCCGAAGCCGCAATTCAGGTTCGAACCCCAGCCACCAGTCCCCGCTGGCCAGCCAGTGAAGGTCTACGCCGAGGTAGCGAATCTCGGCGGCTCGCCCGCGGGCAAGTTCAGCGTGGCCTTCCTCTACCGAAAGATAGAGGAGGGGGTCGAGCACGAGTATGTCCGGTTCGACTCCGCCATCGTTCCCAGACTGGACGCGGGAGAGCAACGGGAGATCGTGGGAGTGCTGGATACCTCGGGACTCCCCGGAGGGGCCTACGAGATCTGCGTAGTGGTTGATCCCGATGACTTCGTTGCGGAGCTGGACGAGACGAACAACACCTACTGCACCCCGCCGCCGTTCGTGGTCATCGGAGCCGCCGGCCGGGCCGATCTTGTCCCCGTGAACTTGGTCATCAAGCCCTCGCCGATCCTCCAGCGGGGCCAGACGGCCCAGATCTATGCGACGATCAAGAATGAGGGCCCAGGCCCGGCGGGGAAATTCACGGTCCAATTCGTCCGGAGGGCCAACCCCAGCGGTGAGGTCGTCTTCGCGACGAGGGAGGTCTCCCAACTCGGCCCCGGAGAGACGATCACCCTCCAGGTCAGCCTCTCGACCTCTGGTTTGGCCTACGGAGACTATGTGATCGCCGTGGTGGTCGATCCCGAGGATCGCGTGAAGGAGCTGGATGAGGGGAACAACCGAATCCAGGTGATCCTGTCGATCATCTAAGGCCAATCTAGAAAGAGACGGGGCCGCGGTCGAGGAGGCAAGCTCAAGCTCCTCCAGGCCGCGGCCCCACCCTTTTAGAGCAAGAACCCGAAGAGGAAGAAGAGGAGGAGGTTGAGGAGCCCGTAAAGGATTAGTTGGAGCAGATCGTTAAGCCCTACCTCCGGACCGAGGGCCAGGACCGGCTCCGCGCTCAGGGCGAAAGAAGCGGTGTAACCCATATACCCAATCGTGAAGGGCCTGCGCACATCGAGCCCCTCGCCCTGGGGCTCCGGGGTTGAGCTCGGCTCAAGCCGCTCGAGAAGGATGATCCCCGCGGCCACCTCTCCGGCGGGAAGGGTCCCGACCTTGAAGCCCTCATTGACCTGGCGGATCGCACCAGGAATCACATGGTAGTCCACCCTGTCCTGGGAAAAGGTGATGAGCCAGGGGTTGAAATAGGATTCCCTGGCGGGGGTGACGAGGGCCAGCATCGCCTTCCGGTTGCGATAGGGGGCGATAGCCTCCAATAGCTCCGGCTTGAGCCGGGAATTGAAGGTCCGATCGTTAATGTAGATGAAGGTCAGGATGAACTGGGCATTCTCTTCCGAGACGAAGATCGTGACGACCAGGTCCGGGTCCAGGCCTGCCTCCTGCACGATTCGCTGGCGGGCCAACTCCTCTAAGCTCGCCCCGAGGGCCGTCAACGGCAACGCGAGGGCGGCCAAGAGCAGGAAGGCCACAAAGCAAGTTCTTCCCATCATCACCTCTCCTTATAGAGGATGGGAGCGAAGGGGCTCCTTTGGATCAGAGCCCCTTCACCATCTCTCCAAGCTGCTTTAGTAAGGGCCGGTGAGGAAGGTTAGCAACACCACCAACCATAGGAACCAGAAGCCGAAGAGCCAGACCCACCAATACATCTACCACCACCTCCTTGAGTTAAGCAATTATAGCTCAACTCGCCAGGGAAGGCAAGTGGCCACCTCAGTCGAGCCGAGGGCTATTGTGCCTCCATCTCTAGGATGAGGTAGAGGACCGGGGCCTTGGCCCAGGCATGGTTCGCAGGAGTGTCCGCAAAGAGCTGCATCGTGTTGTAGATATAGAGGTCTAGGTCCGTATAGTTCCCTGCTGGCAGCTCGCCGTGGTAGACCTGCTCGCCCTGACGGAAGACGCCCATGAGATTGAGAGTAAAGCCGCGCCAGCGCTCGCGGGCGTCCCCGCTGTTCGCGAACTGGTCCGTGGGAGTCACGACCACCACCCACTTCTTCCCCGGCGGCACAGTCCGGGTCACCCCCCGCCAGGCCACCTCATAGGCCCGCTCGATCGGCCCCGCGCCCGCGCTCTTGGCCCCAATCACCCTGGCTTCGACCACTCGCACCTCGCCAGAGATGGCGGCCAGTCCCAGGGGCCCCGCCGGCCGGTCGAGAGTAGCGAGGACAAAAGCCGTGGCGACCGCCCCGCTAAGGACTAGAGCAACTCCGAGCGAGTAGCGCCGCATCGCTGATCACCACCTCCTAGGGAGATGAATAATTATAGCGTGCTTGCATGGCCCGCAGCTACCTTGAATGGGGGCCCGCCAGGCCGGTAGAGGGAAGCAAGACAGGCACTAGTCCGCTCTTATCTTCTTTGAGATCAGCCCTTAAACAAGGGGAGGGTGGCTTGCCTCTCCATCTCCAGTGAGTGGAGGAACCGGTGGAAGAGCTGGGTGATCGTCTCCAAGTTCAGGGAATAGTAGATCAACTGGCCCTCTCGGCGAGGACGGACCAAGCCCTGGAGCCGCAAGAGGTGGAGGTGCTTGGAGATCGTTGAGTGCTTCACTCCCAAGGCCTGGGCTAACTCCATCACCGAGAGCTCCCCGGCCCGGGCCAATAGCTCCATCAGCTTGAGCCGGGAGGGATGAGCGAAGCACTTGAAGAGATCGGCATAGCTCTCATCCATCGGTGACCTCCATGGCACAAACCACTTGACAATCCAAGCAATGTCCATTATAATCCTCTCTGCCCGGGTGGTCAAGTGCGCACGTGCGCCGACCTCTACCACAAAGGGGAGGAGGTGAGCCCGATGCTCCTGAAGAAGAAGGGCGGCGGGAAGAAGCCCGCCGGCGGGAAGAAGTAGGCTAGGCCGAAAGGGCTCACAACAAGAGGCGTGCCAGGATATCCTGGTGCGCCTCTCACTTTTAGTGCTCGGCTTGACAGCGAGGTCAGCCTCCCTTATGATCAAAAGGGCGCCGAGGTGGCGGAACTGGCAGACGCGCATGGTTGAGGGCCATGTGGGTAATAAAAACGCCCGTGCGGGTTCAAGTCCCGCCCTCGGCACTACATCTTTATGGGTGAAGAGGGAAGGATCAGGATCGTCCTGGACACCCTTGGGGGTGATAACCCTCCTGCTGAGCTTATCAGGGGCGGTCTCGCGGCGGCCCGGGCCTTCGGGGTCGAGGTGGTCTTTGCCGGGAAGAGGGAATTGATCGAGCGTGAGCTCCAGGGCCAGCACTTCCCTTACTCGATCATCGAGGCTCCCGAGGCGGTGACGATGGAGGACTCCCCGGCCGAGGCGGTAAGGAAAAAGAAGGAGAGCTCGCTCGTCCAGGGGATGATCGCTTTGAAGGAGGGCCAGGCCGAGGCCTTCGTCTCCCCCGGGAATACCGGGGCGGTGATGGCGGCCGCCTTGCTCCAGCTCGGTCGCCTCCCGGGGATCGACCGGCCCGGGATTGCTGTCCCGATCCCGAAGGTCGATGGGGGGAGCCTACTCCTCATCGATAGTGGCGCGAATGTCGATTGCTCGCCCTTAAACCTGAAGCAGTTCGCGATCATGGGCCAAGTCTATATGCAAGAGATCCTCGGTCTGCCCAGGCCGAAGATCGGGCTCTTGAACATCGGGGCCGAGCGAGGAAAGGGGAACGAGCTCGCCCGGAAGGCCTTCGAGCTCTTGGAGGGGCTCGAGGGCTTCGTCGGGAATGTCGAGAGCAATCGCCTCTTCTGCGACGAGGTCGATGTCCTTGTCTGCGATGGATTCGTTGGGAACATCCTCCTCAAGGGGGTCGAGGGGGCCGCAGCCGCGATCATCGCGCTCCTCAAGGGGGCGAGCCGGGAGAGGCTTCGCGCGCGGCTCGGAGCGCTCCTATTGGCCCCCCAGTTCCGCCTCTTGAGGGAGAGGCTCGATGCCGCTCACCACGGCGGGGCGCCCCTCCTAGGGGTGAATGGAGTAGTGATCGTAGCCCACGGCCACTCCGATGCCCTGGCGATCAAGAATGCAATCAAGGTGGCTAAGAGCGCCGTCGAGAACCGGCTCCCGGAGAGGATCGCCCAAGGGATCTCTCGTCACATGGAAAGCCTTGGGAGCCCTTGACCGGGGGGCGGGCATCAGATATAACTGGGCCGAAAACCGGCAACCGAGGAGGTCTAGCATGGTTGAGGACGAGATCGCGGAGAGAGTCAA
>JAPWVC010000003.1 GCA_028275195.1 Candidatus Acetothermia bacterium | reverse complement strand
GGAAGGGAACAACGAGCTCCGCGAGCTAGAGGGCCAGATCCGGGAGGAGCGGCTCCGGATCCTCAAGGAGCTGACCGCCCGGCTCAAGCTGGAGGAGCGGAGGCTCCGCAAGACCCTCAGGGCCTTAGGTGTGCTGGACGGGCTCTATGCCGCGGCCAGGTTCGCCCAGGAGTTCCGCTGTGCCTCGCCCAGGCTCAACCTCCACGGCCATGTCCACCTAATTTCCGCGCGGCATCCTCTCCTCCCGAGGGCGAGCGTCGTCCCGATCGAGCTCGACTTCGGGGCCGGGAGCTACGGGGTCCTGATCACCGGCCCGAACACGGGAGGGAAGACCGTCACCTTGAAGACGATCGGGCTTTTGACCTTGCTAGCCCAGGCCGGGCTCCAGATCCCGGCCTCCCCCGACAGCGAGCTGGCCATCTTCAAGAGGGTCCGGAGCGACATCGGGAGCGAGGAGTCGATCGAGCAGAGCCTCTCAACCTTCTCCTCCCACATGCGGAACATCATCGGGATCCTGCGGGAGGTCGATAGTGAGACCCTCGTGCTCTTGGACGAGCTGGGTGCGGGGACCGACCCTCAGGAGGGGGCGGCCCTGGGGATCGCGATCTTAAGATACTTGCTCCTCAAGGGGGCCAAGCTGGCCGTCACCACCCACTTCTCGGCCTTAAAGCGGTTCGCCTACCTCGACCCCCGCTTGAAGACTTGCTCGGTAGAGTTCGATGTCGAGACCCTCGCCCCGACCTATCGCCTCCTCGAGGGGGTGGGCGCGAGCAACGCCCTGATCGTGGCCGAGCGGCTCGGCTTGAGCCGGGAGATCGTGGAAGAGGCCAAGCGGGCGATCCCCGAGGGGGAGGTCCGGGTCGAGGAGATCATCCGGGACCTCCAGCATGAGCGGAGCCTGATCCGCCAGGAGCGGGAGGAGCTGGAGGAGCGGCTCCGCGAGGCCGGGCGGCTCCAGCGGGAGTATGCGGAGCGGCTCCGTCGGATTAAGGAGGAGAAGGAGCAGGCCCTCTCCGCCGAGCTCCGGGAGCTCGAGGAGCTCTTACGCCGGACCAGGCGGGCGCTGGAGGAGGCCCTCCACCGGGCCAGGGAGGAGGCCGAAGCTCGCCGAGCCCTCCAGGAGCTAGGGCGGCTCGAGGCCGAGCTGGAGGCCGCGGGACAGAGGCTAGCCGAGCAAGAGCGGAGCCCTATCAGCCTCGAGGAGCTCCGGGTGGGGGATCGGGTCTACCTTTTGGGGGCCGAGCGGGTCGGGGTCGTCCGCGAGGTGCTCGATGAAGGGAGGATCGCGGTCGAGCTCGATGGCCGGCGGGTCTGGGCAAGGCTGGCCGACCTCCGCCGGCCTGAGGTGGAGCCCCAAGGCCGGGAGGCCCCCCGCCCCAGGCCGGCCTACGAGCTCTCGTTCAAGCCCGAGGTGAAGCTCGAGCTCTCCGTCCACGGCCTCACGACCGTCGAGGCCCTGAGCAAGGTCGACCGCTACCTCGACCGGCTCCTGCTCGCCGAGGTCGGGAAGGGCTACATCATCCACGGGAAGGGGACGGGTGCCCTGAGGCGGGCGATCCGGGAGCACCTCAAGGAACTGCCGTTCGTCAAGGCCTTTTATTCCGCCCCGCCGCGAGAGGGAGGAGACGGTGTGACCGTAGTCGAGCTCGACCTGAGCTGAAAAAGAGAGGGAGGGGCCGGCTTTGGGGCCCCTCCCTATTTTTCTCAAGCCTTCCTCGGCTCAGCTCGGGCGGTTAGTTAGTGCTGGGTCCAGTCCCACTCCTCGAGGAAGGCCGCCCCGCCCCCGCGGAGCTCGAAGAGCCAGAGGGCCTCGATCCCGCAGTGGTCCTCGGGGGAGAAGCTGATCGGTGGGGTCAGGCCATGCTCCCAGTCCTTGAAGGTCTCCAGGGCCGCGATGAACTTCTCCCTCGTGAGGTCCGGCCCGGCCTGGACGAGGGCGTCGGTGACCATCTGGGCCCCGATGTAGGCGATCTCGGAGTAGCCGCTGGGGACCTCTCCGGGGAAGTAGCGGTTAAGGAGCATGGTGAAGAGGTAGGCCTCGGGGTGATAGGGCGTGCTCGGGTCGGTGGCGAACCCCTCGGCGATCAGCCCCTCGGCGGCCTCTCCAGCGAGCTGGTAGAGGACGGGCGTGATGGTATTCGTCCCGAGCCACTTCGGCTTATACCCCAGGGTCTCGGCCTCCCGGAGGATCGCGGCCGCATCGGCCAGATAACCCAAGAGGATCACGGCCTCAGCACCGGCCTGCTGGAGCTGGAGGACATAGGAGCTGAAGCTCGTCTCCGTCCCGGGGTAGGAGACGGTGGCCACCGGGGTGACCCCGCGCTTCTGGAGCTCGTCCGAGACATAATAGTTCAGCTCAGTCCCGAAGGCGTCCTGGACATAGGCGATCCCGATCTTCTTCGCCATGAGCCGGAGGACCGCATACTGGGCCAGGGTCCGCCCGAAGGCGATGTTATTCGGCTGGATCGAGAAGGCCGTGTGCACTGTAGGCTGGCACATGAAGACGGCATTCCCGTGGGGCGAGACGACCGGGACGCCCTGCTCCCTCAGGTAGTCGAAGACCGCCTGGTAGGTGATCGTCCCCAAGGGGTTGACGATCGCGAAGACCTTCTCCTCCTCGACCAGCTTCTTCACCACAGCTACGGTGTTCGCGGGATTGAAGCCGTCGTCGAGGGCGATGAACTCGATCTTCCGGCCATAGATCCCGCCCCACTGGTCGTTGATGAAGTTATACCATGTCTGAGCCCCATGGACTACAGGGATCCCGATCGGGGCGACCGGCCCGGACTGGGCGATGAAGCTCCCTAATTTGATCGTATCGGCCGTGACTCCGGGGGTCTCCTCCTGGGCGATGGAGAGCCCCGCTAGAGCCAGGGCAAAGAGCCCGAACAGGACAAAACGGAAGAATCGTCCCTTCATCTTTACCTCCTTCTTGAGTTTGCCTCCTTAGGCTCTGGCTTTGAGGGCTGGTCTTGCTCCATATCTCACCTCCTTCGCTTAGCTCAAGGTTTGGGGGGTTGTCCCCGCCCGGACCCCGAGGTAGAGCTGGCGGACCCGCTCGTTCGCCCTTAGCTCCGCCGCGGGGCCTGAGAGGGCGAGCCTCCCCGTCTCGAGGATATAGCCTCGCATAGCGGTCGTTAGGGCCATATGGGCATTCTGCTCCGCCAGGAGGAGGGTCGTCCCCTCACGGTTCAACTCCCGGATGATCCGGAAGAGCTCCCGCACCAGGACCGGGGAGAGGCCGAGCGAGGGCTCGTCCAGGAGGAGGAGCCTCGGACGGGCCATCAGCCCCCGGGCGATCGCGAGCATCTGCTGCTCGCCGCCGGAGAGGGTCCCCGCGAGCTGGCCCCGCCGCTCCCTTAGCACCGGGAAGTGGGCGAAGACCCGCTCCAGGCTCTCCTTGATCCCACGATGGTCCCGCTGGATGAAGGCCCCCATCCTCAGGTTCTCCCAGACCGTAAGATCAGGGAAGAGCTGCCGCCCTTCAGGGACCAGGCTGATCCCCAAGCGGACGATCCGCTCCGCGGGGAGGCGGTCGATCCGCCGCCCTTGGAAGGTGATCTCCCCCGCGCGGGGGTGGACCAGCCCGGAGATGGTGTTCATCAGTGTCGTCTTCCCCGCCCCGTTGGCCCCGAGCACGGCCACGATCGCCCCCTCTTCGACCTCGAGGGTGACCTCTTTCAGGGCCTGGATCGGGCCGTAGTAGGTGCTCACCCCCTCGAGCTTAAGCAACCCTGACCTCCTCTCCTAGGTAGGCCTCGATCACCGCCGGATCGCGCTGGACCTCCTCGGGGGCCCCCTCGGCGATCTTCCTCCCGAAATTTAAGGCGATCACCCTCTCGCAGATCCCCATCACCAGGGACATATCGTGCTCGACCAGCAGGACCGTCAGGCCGTATTCGTCCCGGACACGCTTGATGAACTCCCCCATCATCTGGGTCTCCGTGGCGTTCATCCCCGCCACGGGCTCATCGAGGAGGAGGAGCTTCGGACGGGTCATCAGCGCCCTGGCCAGCTCGATGAACTTCCTCGTCCCGTAGGGGAGGAAGGCCACGACCGCCCCTTTAAGCGGGCCTAGCCCGAGCCGATCCAGGAGCCCCTCCGCCTCGGCCCGGAAGGCCCGCTCCTCTCGCCGGCCCAGCCCGAGGGCCAAGGCCCACGGCCCGGCCTTGTAGTGGATGTGCCGCCCGACCAGCAGGTTCTCCAGGACGGTCATGTAGGGGAATAAGCCGAGGTTCTGGAAGGTCCGGGCGATCCCCCGCTCCAGGACCTGATGGGGCTTGAGCCGGAGGAGGTCCTCCCCACGGAAGCGGATCCGCCCGCCCACGGGATCGTAGAACCGGCTGATGAGGTTGAAGACGGTCGTCTTCCCCGCGCCGTTGGGGCCGATCAGCCCGACGATCTGGCCCTCCTCGACGGCGAAGCTCAGCCCATCGAGGGCCTTTACCCCGCCGAACCGCATCGTCAGCTCCTCGACCTCTAAGAGCGCCATCCTTATCCCTTCACCCACGGACGAACTCCACCACCGCCCTTAAGGGGCGGGGGAGCCGCTCGAGTTTATCGGGCATCGTCCAGCGCCGGACGAAGCCCCAGAAACCATAGGGCATGAAGATGACCACCAGGACTAGGGCCGCGCCGTAGATGAACTGCTGGAGCCCACGGAACCCGCTCAGCCAGTGGGGGAGGAAGCTCAAGAAGAGGGCTCCTAAGACCGAGCCGGGGAGGGAGGCCATCCCCCCAAGGGCCATCATCATGAAGATCAAAAGGGACTTGGCGAGGTCGAACTCCCCAGGGCTGATGTAGCCGACCACGAAGCTATAAAGCCCCCCGGCGATCCCGGTATAGAAGGCGCTGATGAAGAAGGCATAGGCCTTATACCGCGTCAGGCTGATCCCGCAGGCCTGGGCCGCCCGCTCCTGGTCCCGCAAGGCGATGAAGGCCCGCCCCATCTTGGAGTCCACGATATTCCTGGCCAGGAGGAGCATAACGATCACGATGCTCAAGGTCAGGTAGTAGAGCTTGACATCGGAATCGAGCGCTAGCCCGAAGAGGACCGCCTTGGGGACCTTCATCCCCTGGTAGCCGCCGGTCAGGGCGGTCCAGCGTGGGAGGATCTCCGCCACGGCGGCCCCGAACCCGAGGGTGGCGATCGCTAGGTAGATGGCGGTGAGGCGGAGGGCCGGGACCAGGAGGATGAACCCCGTCAGGCCGGTGAGGAGCCCCGCCAGGGGGATGGAGAGCCAGAAGGGGAGCCCTAATCTAGCCACCAGGAGCGCGGAAGTGTAGGCCCCGATCGCCAAGAACCCGGCATGGCCGATCGAGAGCTGCCCGGCATAGCCGGTGAGGAGGTTCAGCCCGAGCGTGGCGATCACATAGACCCCGGCCAGGCTGAGGATGTAGAGCGTATAGCTCCTCAGGAAGAGCGGGGCCAGTGCGAGCAGACAGAGCGCCACGCCCCAGAGGATCAGCCGCCTCATCTCTAGACCCTCCTCCCGACCGGCTCCCCCAGGAGCCCCTGGGGCCGGATGGCCAGGACGATGATGATCAACAGGAAGACAAAGGTGGTCTTGAGGGGCGCTAAGGCCGCGGGCATGTATATAGTCAGGTTCTCCATCACCCCGAGGAGGAGCCCGCCCACGATCGCCCCCGGGAGGCTGGTGAACCCGCCCAGGACCGCCGCGGCCACGGCCTTGATCATCACCAGGATCATCCTCGAGAGGTCCAGGAAGACGATCGGGGCGATCAGGACCCCCGCGAGGGCCCCCAGTCCCACCCCCAAGGCCCAGCTCAGAGTGGCGATCTTCCCGACATCGATCCCCATGAGCCGCGCGGCCTGGCGGTTCTGGGCCGTCGCGCGCATGGCGATCCCGAGGTCAGTGAACTTGAACATCGCGAAGAGGAGGAGCGCGATTGCGCCAGCGACCCCGAAGACCAGAAGGTCGTGCCGACGGATCACCACACCCCCGAGGAAGAGCGGCGGGCCCTTAATAACATAGGGGAAGGGCTTGGTATCGTAGCCCCAGATCCAGCCGGCCACGGCCTCGAGGATCATCCCGATCCCCAGGGTGGCGATGAAGAGGCTCGTCACCGGGGCATCCTTCGCCAACTTCAGGAAGCCGCGGTCGACGATCACCCCCAAGAGGAGGCCGCAGGCGATCGCCCCGAAGAAGGCCACGGCGAAGGGGAGCTTATACCAGGTGAGGAGCATGTAGGCGATGAAGGTGCTGAACATCGTCATATCGCCGTAGCCGAAGTTGAGGATGTGAGTGGTCTTATAGACGAGGATTAGGCCGATGGCCATCATCGCATAGAGGCTCCCCGAGGCCAGGCCGCTGAGGATCAGTTGGGCTAGCATCCTTCAACCCCTTCCCAGATCTCGAATCTTGCAAAGCCTATCGGCCACGCCGGAGACGACCGCCCAGACGGCCCCATCATAGCAGCAGCCCTGATTCCGGTCAAGTCCGGGCCCAGCGATCTCCCTCCGAGCTCTGAGCCTAAGCCGGCTGGAAGGCCAGGTAGATCCGACGGGCCTCGCCTTCCCCGCGCTCGAGGAAGGCGACCCGCAAGGGGATGCCGATCTCGATCTCCTCCGGCCTCTTGGGGTCGAGCCCCAGGATCTGGGCGCTGATCGCCGGCCCCTCTTCGAGCCGGACCAGCCCCACGCAGTAGGGGTTCTCTCTTCCATAGCCGGCAGCGAGCATGGCCGTCGGGGCGACATAAACCGCGGTGAAGGCCAAGAGCCTCCCTCGGCCGCTCATTTCAGCCCACTCCATCTCCTCGCTGTGGCATTCGGGGCAGAGCGGCCTCGGCGGGAGGTAGAGCCTCCCGCAGGAGCGGCAACGAGAGCCCATGAGCTTATGCTCATCCAGGAACTTGTAGAATGCGGCGGTCGTGAACCCTCTGTCGGTAGTCGCCATCGCCTCACCCCCTTCGGAAGATGTGGACCACGCAGGTCTGGCCGGTCCCCCCGACATTGTGGGCCAGGCCGAGGTCCGGCTCGCCCCGGACTTGGCGGGGGCCGGCCTGGCCGCGGAGCTGCTTCCAGAGCTCGACCACTTGGGCCGCGCCGGAGGCCCCCACGGGATGGCCCTTGGCCTTCAGTCCCCCGGAGGGGTTGATCGGCTTCGGGCCGCGAAGGGAGGTGAGCCCCTCCATCGCGGCCTTCCAGCCCTCACCGGGCGGGAAGAAGCCCAAGTCCTCAGTGGCGATGATCTCGGCGATGGTGAAGCAGTCGTGGACCTCAGCCAGCTTGATCTCTTGGGGCCCGACCCCGGCCATCGCGTAGGCCTCCTGGGCCGCGAGCTTCGCGGCTCGAATCGAGGTGAGCTCGGAGCGGCTGTGCAAGGCCCCGTCGCTCGCCTGCCCTGAGCCGATGATGTAGACCGGCTCGTCGGTGAACTCCTTCGCCCGCTCCTCGGCCACCAAGAGCAAGGCCGCAGCACCGTCGGAGATCGGGGAGCAGTCGAAGAGCCTCAGCGGCCAGGCGATCACCGGGTTCGCGGAGTCATCCCGGAGGAACTCCAGCTCGTCCGCCCAGGAAGGGAGGGGCCTCCCCTGGGCTTTGGCCTTGGCGAGCTTATTCTCCATGATCTGGCGGATCGTCAGGTTGAACTGGGCCTTCTCGTTGAGCGCCCCGTGCTCGTGGTTCTTTATGCCGACACGCATCAGCGCCTCCAGCGGCGCGCCGTAGCGATGGATGTAGGCCGTAGCCATGGCCGCGTAGAACCCGGGGAAGGTGAACCCCGCGGGGATCTCGAAGAGCGCGTCCCCGCCGGTCGCTAAGACATCGGTCACCCGCTCGGTCGGGAGGGCGGTCATCTTCTCGACCCCGCCGACCAGGACCACATCATATAGCCCCGAGGCGATGGCGATGACCCCTTGGCGGAGGGCCACCCCACTACTGGCGCAGGCGTCCTCGATCCTCGTGGCCGAGCGGGGGGTCAGCCCGAGCCAGTCGGCGATGATCGGGGCAGTATGCCCCTGGCCCTCGAAGAGGTCGCTCGAGTAGTTCCCGAGGTAGAGCGCCTCGATGGCCTCAGGATCGAGGCCCTTGTCCACCGAGGCCCTCAGCTCCTGAAAGGCCTCGAAGAAGAGGTCCCGCCCCGCCTTCTCTGGGAAGGAGCCGAACTTGCTCATCCCCGCCCCGACGAGGGCCACCCCGCGGCCGAGCCCTCTCCTAGCCTTTGTCTTTGCCTTTGCCCTTGACTTCACTTCCGCCTCCTTCCTGCTCTTGGACGAACTTCGCCCTCAACTCCCGCTTGAGGATCTTCCCCATCCCCGAGAGGGGCAATTCCTTCAAGAAGACCACGCTCTTGGGGACCTTGTAGCTGGCTAGATTCTCTCGCATGAAGGCGATCAGCTCCGCCTCCGTCGCCTTAGCCCCAGGCTTGAGGACCACGCAGGCCTTCCCCACCTCCCCCCACTTGGGGTCGGGGACACCGATGACCGCGCACATCTGCACCGCGGGGTGCTTGTAGAGGACATTTTCGATCTCCACGGGATAGATGTTCTCCCCGCCGGAGATGAACATGTCCTTCTTCCGGTCCAGGACATAGAAATACCACTCCTCGTCGTAGCGGACGATGTCCCCGGTGTGGAACCAGCCCTCTTCGTCCAGTGCGGCCGCGCTCGCTTCGGGGTCGTTCCAATACCCCGAGGAGCGCGAAGGGCCCTTGAGGACCAGCTCGCCGGGCTCGTTCGGCCCGACCGGCCTGTTCTCGTCGTCCACGACCCGGACATCGACGAAGAAGTTCGGCCGGCCGATGCTCCCGGCCTTCCGCTCGGCGTCCTCCGGGGCGAGGGCGAACAGTCCCGGCCCGAACTCCGTCATCCCGAAGCCCTGCTTGAACCGGACCCCCTTCTCCCGCATGTATCTCTGGATCAATGGGACCGGGAGGGGCGCCCCGCCGCTAGTGCAGAACCGGAGGGAGCTTAAGTCCGCGGTCGGCCAGTTCGGGGCCTCGGTCAGCATCTGATACATCGTCGGGACCCCGGCGAAGACGGTCACCCGCTCCCTCTCGATCAACTTCAGGACTTGGGCCGGGTCGAACTGCCGGACGAGGATGCTCGTATTCCCCAAGATCACCTGGGAGGAGAGGTAGGTGAAGAGCCCGCCGGTGTGGAAGAGCGGGAAGACATTCAGGTAGATGTCGCCGTGCCGGAGGTCGTGGATGATCGTATTCAAGACATTCCAGCAGATCATCCGGTGGCTGATCATCGCCCCCTTCGGCAGGCCGGTCGTCCCCCCGGTGAAGAGGAGGCAGGCGATGTCCTCGGCCTCGAGGGCCTCGCAGGTGACGGGCGCCTCGGGCGAGGCCTCTAGGACCTGCTCATAAGGGAGGCTCCCGGGGATCCCTCGGCCTTCGAGGTGGATGTAGTGCCGGATGGTATGGGGCTTATCGCTCATGGCGGCCTTGATCTCCCCGACCTTGTCCTTAAAGTCGTCGGAGAAGAGGAGGACCTTGGGGGTCGTATTCTCGATCAGGGCCAAAATCTCCCGCCAGTGGAGCCGCCAGTTGAGGGGAGTGTGGATCGCCCCGAGCTTCCCGCAGGCGAAGAAGGAGTCGAGGTGCTCGATCCCGTCCCGGGCGAGGATCGCCACCCGGTCGCCCTTCTCGATTCCCGCCTCGGCGTGGAGCCAGTTGGCCAGCCGGTTGACCCGGCGGTTCCACTCCCGATAGGTCAGCCTAAGCTCCGGGCTCTTCCCGGCATCGATGATCGCTAGCTTCTCCGGGGAGTAGATCTCCCGTCGCCCCAGGTAGTCGCCGATATACATCACCACCTCCTCTCTTCAGCTCAGCTCCCGGGCCGGGCCGAAGCCGCGGTCCACCGCCAGACCGAGGCGGCCATGGTGATCCCCCCGCCGCTGGTGCAGAAGACGATAATGTCACCGGGCTTCGGCCCCTTCCCCTGGGCGATGGCGTCGTCCAGTGCCATGGCCACGCACGGCGAGCCGGTGTAGCCCCACTTGTCCATCACCCAGTGGGTCTTCTCCATTGGCTGGCCCAAGAGGCCCATCATGTGCTCGATCGTCCGGAGGTTGAGCTGGGTGAAGAGGAAGAGGTCCACCTCTTCCACGGTCAGGCCGGCCTTCTCCAGGGCCCTCTGGATCAGGCGAGGCCAGTATTCAGTGTTGAAGGTCCGGGGGAACTTCTTGACGAACTGGACCCGCGGGGGGCCATATCTTGCGAGGTTCTCGGGGGTGCAGGGGCGGAAGGCCCCGCCGGTGTAGATCCCCAGGGCATCGTGGAACTCGCCCCGCGCGAGGAAGTGGCTGGCCAGGAACCCCGGCTCCTCCCCCGGGCCCAAGATGACCGCCCCGGCCCCGTCGGCGAAGAGGTTGGCGGTCTTCTTGTCCTTCAGGTCCAGGAAGCGGCTCATCCCGTAGCCCCCGGCCACGAGGATGTAGCGCATCGTCGGCTCAGTGGCGATGTAGCGTGCCCCCTGGTCCAGGGCCGTGACCCAGCCGGCGCAAGCGCTGTTGACATCCCAGCAGCCGGCGTTGACCGCCCCGAGCTTGTGCTGGACCACCACCGAGGTCGAGGGGGACAGATAGTCCGGGGTGTCGGTCGAGAGAATGATGAGGTCCAGCTCTTCCGGCCCGAGCCCGGCCCGCTCCAGGGCCCTCCGCGAGGCCTCTACCACCAGGTCGGAGGTGGTCTGGTCGGGGGCCATCCACCTCCGCTCGCGGATCCCGACATTCTCGATCAGCCACTCATCGGTCGGCTCGCCGAGGATCTGGTCGATCTCGGCGTTCGTCACCACCCTCTCGGGGACATAGCTCCCGGTGGAGAGGATCTGGGCGTGGCGCAGGTTCCCTTTCATCTTCATTACCCAGCCTTCAGGAACTCCAGGACCGCCTCGACTGCCGCCTCGGGGGCCTCGAGGGGGAAGAAGTGGCCCGCATCGGGCAGGATCTTGACCGTGCTGTTCGGGATCGCTCGAGCCAGGAGCTCCGCATTCCCTGGAGGGACCACCTTATCCTGCTCCCCGAAGAGGATGAGGGTCGGGACCTGGACGGCCTTGAGCCTCTTCTCGAAGGAGGCCTCCTCGGAGAGGAGGGCCAGCCCGATCGCCATCTGGGCCTGGTAGGCCGCGGGGTCGAGCGGGTTCCTCACCCGGTAGGCCAGCCACTCCCGGACCAGCTCGGGGTGCCTCTCCGCGAACCCCGGGGCGGTGCTGATCACAATCCCCCGCCGGAGGCGGTCGATGGGGTCCCCGGTCATATCGGTGAGCACGGCCAAGGCCTCCTGAGTGATCGGGATATGGCGCGGCCCGCCGAAGTTGGTGGAGGCGAGGATCAGCTTGCTCACCACCTCCGGGCGGCTCAGGACTAGCGCCTGGGCCACGAACCCGCCCATCGAGTGGCCCAGCACCGCCGCGCGACTGATCCCCAGGGCCGCAAGTAACCCGGCGGTGTCGTCCGCCAGCATCTGGGCGGTATAAGGCCCCGGGGGCTTATCGGTCTTCCCCACACCCCGGTTGTCGAAGACGATCACCCGGAGGTGCTCTGCTAAGCCGGGGAGCATCCTGTGCCACATCCAGTGGTCGTAGCCCAGCCCAGAGATCAGGACCAGTGGCTCGCCTCTCGCCGGGCCGTGGACCTCGTAGTAGATATCGATCCCGTTCGCGTGCGCCTTGGGCATCTTAGCCTCCTAGCCTAAAAAGCGCTTCCTCAGCTCGGCCTTGATCACCTTCCCGTAGGGCGAGTAGGGCAGGGAATCGGTGAAGACGACCCTCTTGGGGATCTTGTAGCGGGCCAGCCGGCCCTCGCAGAAGGCCCGGAGCTCCTCTTCCGTGGCCTTCGCTCCCTTCTTTAGGACCACGACCATCAGCCCGACCTCGCCCCACTTCTCGTCCGGCAGCCCGATGAGGGCCGCCTCGGCCACCGCGGGATGCTCGCGGAAGACGGCCTCGACCTCGGCGGCGTAGATGTTCTCCCCGCCGCTCTTGATCATGTCCTTGTAGCGCCCGACGATGTAGTAGAACCCCTCCCCGTCCCGGCGGGCGATGTCCCCGGTGTGGAACCACGGTCCGCCGGGCTCATGGGAGAAGGCCGCGGCCGTGGCCTGGGGATCCCGCCAGTAGCCGCTACAGACATGCGGGCCGGCGATCAAGAGCTCCCCCTCCTGGCCTGGGGGCAGGTCCCGGCCGGTCTCGGGATCTACCACCCTCACTCGGCTGTGGAAGATCGGCTTCCCGACCGAGCCGGCCTTCCGGACCGACTCCTCATCGGTCATGGTGAAGCAATTGACTCCTACCTCGGTGAGCCCGTAGCCCTGGCGGAAGACGACCCCCTTGGCCTTGCGCCATTGCTCCATCAGGGCAACGGGGCAGGGCGCGCCCCCGCTGATGAAGAACCGGACATGGCTGAAGTCGGCCTCGGCGAAGGAGGGCTCTTCCAGCCAGAGCTTGAAGATGGTCGGGACCCCCAGGATCACGGTGCACCGCTCCTCGACGATCGCCCGGAGGGAGGCCTCAGGCTCGAATGTCCGGGCTAGGGCGATCCTCCCCCCGAGGTAGAAGAGCGGGGTGAGGAAGACAAAGAGCCCTCCGGCGTGGAAGAGCGGGGTGAAGACCGGGGAGATGTCCTGCTCGGTGAGGCCCCAACTGACGGCGGTGTTGATGCAGTTCCATAGGACTTGCCGGTGGGGGATCATCGCCCCCTTCGGCCGGCCAGTGGTCCCCGAAGTGTAGAGGATGCAAAGGGTGTCCTCGCCGCTCAGGGGCGGGCGGTCCGGCTCCTCCGGGGAAGCCCGGGCCGTCTCCCGCTCGTAGGAGAGGGCCCCGGCGAGCTCCGCGCCTTCCAAGCTCACATAATGCGGGACTCTGACCTGGGGTTGGAGCTCCCGGACCAGGCCCACGAACTCCGGGCCGAAGATCAGCACCCGGGGCTCGCAGTCGTTGAGGATGTAGCTCAGCTCGCGGGCCGTAAGCCGCCAATTCAGCGGGGCGAAGATCGCCCCCAGCTTGGCCAGGCCATAGAGCAGGTCGATGTAGGCGACGCTATTGTGGGCTAGGATCGAGACCCGCTCGCCCTTCTCCACCCCCAGCCCGCGGAGCCAGTTGGCCAGCCGATTGGCCCGCTCGTTCAGCTCGGCGTAGCTATACCTCCGGCCGGTCGCGAGTTCCACCACCGCCACTCGAGCGGGGGTCAGCTCGGCCCGCCTGCTCAAGAGCTCGGCCGCGTGCATCCTAGGTCCCGACCACGATCCCGCCGTCGACCCGCACGACCGCGCCGGTGATGAAGCTCGCCTCCTCCGAGGCGAGGAAGAGGTAGACATTCGCGACCTCATGGGGCTGGCCGAGCCGGCCCAAGGGTGTCCGGGCCTTCATATTCTCGAGGATCTTCTCCGGCATGGACTTGAGGATGTCCGTGGCGATGAACCCCGGGGCCACGGCATTGACCCGGATGTTGTAGCGCCCGAGCTCTCTGGCCCAGACCTTGGTCATCCCGATGATCCCGGCCTTGCTCGCCACATAATTGGTCTGGCCGAAATTCCCGTCCAGGCCCACCACCGAGGCGGCGTTGAGGATCACCCCGCCCCCCTGACGGATCATGTAGGGGACGACCGCCTGGGTGCAGTTGAAGGTCCCCTTGAGGTTGACCGCGATCACCAGGTCGAAGTCGGCCTCCGCCATCTGGCCGACCACCGCCCCGTCCTTCCACTTCACCAGTTGGCTATCCCGCAAGATCCCGGCATTATTCACCAGGATGTCGATCCGCCCGAACTTTCTGGCCACATCGTCCACCCAGGCCTGGACCGCCCGCCGGTCGGCCACATCGACTTTGTAGAAGCTGGCCTGGGGGCCGAGGGCGCGGGCCGTCTCCCGGCCGGCCTCCTCGGCCACATCACAGATCGAGACCTTTGCTCCCTCGGCGATGAACCGCTCGGCCGTGGCCTTCCCGATCCCCGCGGCCCCGCCGGTGATCAACGCCACCTTGCCTTGCAAGCGCATTGCTTTCCCTCCTCCTTGGCTTCCGGCCTGAATTGTATATGGCCGCCTTGCGGGGTGGTCAAGTCCCTGGCTCAGCCTCTTTGGCCTCTGGCCTCGCCTCTTCTCGCCTCTAACATAATCCGCAGCCTCGAGCCTCCATTAGCCGACCTTGCCTTGGGAGGCGGCTCCGAAAGGCTTTACATGCCCCGCCCTTCGCGGAAGATCTCGCACGGAGGAGTGTAAAGGGGGAGGAAGCGGCTGCTACCGCTAGCTAGCTAGAGCCGAGCCCGCGGACCATCCCCTCCATGGTGAAGGCCCGGGTGAACCCCAGCTCACCGCAGGCCGTGCACAGGGGCTTGTTCTCCTCGTTCGCCGCGATCGCTAGCTTCGGGGCCCCCATCGCGGCCGCGCGGGCCAGAGCCCGGGCAAGGAGGGCTTGTTCCAGCCCTTTCCCCCGGTGCTCCAGGTAGAGATGGACTCCAGTTCGGGCCGCCTCCTTTCGGGAGATGAACCTGAAGGTATAGACCCCGGCCCACTTCCCATCGGCCAGGATAGCATACCGCTCGATCTTGCTCGGCTGGAAGAGGTAGAAGAGGAGCCGGACATAAAGCGGGGGGTAATGGCTCGGGCCGTAGACCTCGGCCGAGCGCTCCTCCTGGGTGGCATCCATCACCCTGAAAGCCTGGCGGTCGAACGGCTTGACCTCCATTAGCTGATAGCCTGGAGGGAGCGGCCGCGGCTCGGGCTCGCCCCTTTCGACCTCTTTGACGAAGTGGAACACTCGCTCGAAGAGGGTGAACCCGAGCGAGAGGTAGAGGTTCTTCGCCGGGGTATTTTCCTCCCGGACATGGAGGATCACCCGCTTGACCCCTCGGGCACGGGCCTCATCGCAGGCCGCCTCGACCAGCGCCCGGGCGAAGCCCCGCCGGCGGTACTCCGGGTCGACCATCACCATCCCGATATACCAGGCCTCGCCCTCGCGGCTTAAGCTCGTCGTCCCGACAAGCTGGCCGGCGAATTCGCCCACATAGATCTTGAAGAAGAAGCGCCCAGTAAGCCGCTGGATTGCCCGGATGAAAGAGTAGAGGCGAGCTTGCCTCCTGATGCTCGCCTCATCGAGGCCGAAGACCTCCATCTCTGGAGAGAAGGCGATCTTACCGAGCTCGAGCAGTCTCTCGAAGTCGCTCGAGCGGTATTCCCTCACCTGCAGCCCCGCTGAGGTCGTCATAATTCTATGTCAGCCCTTTGGGCTGGCAAAGATAAATAGTCCAGACGGAGTCTGGTGGTGCGCCTGGGAGGACTCGAACCCCCGACCTAGGGGTTAGGAACCCCTCGCTCTATCCAACTGAGCTACAGGCGCCCTCTGCTCGGCTCAATTGAGTATAGCAGCTCCAGGTCGGGGGATCAAGGGAGGCCCTTAACTTGATCTTGATCCCGCTCTTGGGGGCTCGTCCCCTCGCTCTCTTCGAGGTGGCGTGCCAGCTTGAAGTAGGCCTGCTTGGCCGCGGCCTGCTCAGCCTCCTTCACCCTTCGCCCCCGCCCCAGCCCATCGAAGCCCGCGACCTCGACCCGGACGGTAAAGACCTTCTGGTGGTCGGCCCCTTCCTGCTTGAGGAGGGTATAAACCGGCCTGAGGCCGCGCCGCTGGGCCTCCTCCTGCAGCAGGGATTTGTAGTCCCAGCTCTGCTGGTCCCGCTCGACCCTTTCGACCTCCTCGCGGAGCTGCTCGACCACAAAGCGCGCGGCCTCTGGGTAGCCCCTCTCGCAGAAGATCAGCCCCACGAGGGCCTCGAAGGCGTCGGCCAGGATCGATTGGCGTGCCCGCCCGCCGGTCTCTTCCTCCCCCACCCCGAGGAAGAGGGCCTCTCCCAGGCCGAGGGCGCGTGCCCGCTCGGCTAGGAGCGGGCCGCTCACGACTACCGACTTGATCTTGGTCAGCTCGCCCTCGGTGTAGTTCGAGAAGCTCCGGAAGAGGTGTTCGCTGATCGCGAGCTCAATGACGGCATCCCCGAGGAATTCCAGCCGCTCGTTGGACTCCCCCTCCTCCGGCCGCTCGTTGACATAGGAGCTATGGAGGAAGGCCCGGCGGAGAGAAGAGGCGGGGATCCCCAAGCCCAGCTTCTGCTCCAGGGCCTGGAGGGCCGCCTCCGGGCCCAGACCCGAATTGGGACCAGGACTAGAGGGTGACATCCTCGGTGAGGAGCCCTTCTCCTTCCCGGTCTTGTCTCTGCCCTCGCTCGATCTCCTCATAGTATCTGTCCAGGACCGCCTTCTCCAGCTTCATCCGGAATTCGTTGTTGATCGGGTGGGCGATGTCACGGAACTCGCCCTCCCTCACCTCTCGGCTAGGCATGGCCACGAAGAGTCGCTCCTTCCCCTGGATCACCTTCACGGAATGGACGATGAAGACATCGTCGAATACGACGGAGCAGAAGGCCTTCAAGTTCCCCTCGTTCCTCATCGGTCGGATCTCAACTTTGGTGATCTCCATGGTATAGTCCACCTCTGCGCGGCAAGCGATCGGCCTATCTTAGCACAAGGGCGGGGCGGGGGCAAAGGCTGAAGGGCGGTTGATCCGGCCCTTGCGGGGCGTTATAATACCCCTGGTGATCGGAAGGGAATGATCTTCGATCCGCTCTATTTCATTATGCTCCTCCCGGCCCTCGCTTTAGGGCTTTATGCCCATTGGCGGGTCCGGAGCACCTTCGCGCGCTATTCCCAGGTGAGCGCCGCCTCTGGGATCAGCGCGGAGCGGCTGGCGAGGCGGCTCCTCGACAGGGCTGGGCTCCAGAATGTGAAGATCGAGTCGATCCGAGGGGTCTTGACCGACCACTATGATCCCCGGACGAGGACTCTGCGGCTCTCCGACCCTGAAGGGCGCTCGCTCGCCCACCTGGGGGTCGCGGCCCATGAGGTCGGCCACGCGATCCAGCATGCCCAGCTCTACCGGCCACTGGCCCTGCGGACGGCGATCGTCCCGGTGGTCAACTTCGGCTCCCAGTTGGCCGTCCCGCTCTTCTTCCTGGGGCTGATCTTCCAGATCCCGGGGCTGATGCTCCTGGGGATCATTGCTTACTCCTTCTTCGTCCTCTTCACCCTCGTGACCCTCCCGGTCGAGTTCAACGCCAGCCGGCGGGCGATCGGGCTCCTCCAAGGCGGGGGCTACATCTCCGGTGGGAGGGAGCTCGAGGCGGTAAAGTCAGTCCTCGGCGCAGCGGCCCTCACCTATGTCGCGGCCGCGGCCACGGCCGTCCTCCAGTTGCTCTACTTTGTCCTCGCCAGCCGCCGGCGGGGATGAAGCTCGCCCCTTCGCTCCTCGCCGCTGACTTCGGCCGGCTCCGGGAGGAGATCGCTACGGTCGAGGGCCTGGTCGAGGGCCTCCATGTCGATGTGATGGACGGGCACTTTGTGCCGAACATCTCCATCGGCCCGGCGGTAGTTAATGCCCTGAGAGATAGCACTACCATCCCGTTCGACATCCACCTCATGGTCACTGAGCCGGCGAGCTTCATCCACAGGTTCAAGATCCGGCCGGGCGATTTCCTCACCTTCCACATCGAGGTCGTGGCCGAGCCCGGGCCGCTGATCGCCCAGATCAGGGAGGCCGGGGCGAAGGTCGGGGTGGCCCTCAAGCCCCGAACCCCGGTCGAGGCCCTCTTCCCCCTCCTCCCGGAGGTCGACCTCGTCCTGGTGATGAGCGTCGAGCCGGGCTTCGGGGGGCAAGAGTTCCTCCCCGGCTCCTTAGAGCGGATCCGGCGGCTGAAGGGAGAGATCCTCCGCCGCGGGCTGGCGGTTGAGATCGCGGTCGATGGCGGGATCAACGAAGAGAACATCGGCCAGGTCGTGGCCGCGGGGGCCGAGACCATCGTGGCCGGGACGGCGATCTTCGGGGCCCAAGATCGTCGTGCCGCGATCGCCGGGCTGAGGAGGGCCGCCCTGGGCCGAACTGCGCAGACTAAAAGGAGGTTTGAGCATGGCGAGGGGACTTTGTGATCTTTGTGGCCTCAGGCCGGCGACGGTCCGGCTCGAGCTCTTCGAAGGTGGCCGGCGGCGGACCTTGGAGGTCTGCGAGGAGGACTATCTCCGACTGAGGCGGGAGCAAGAGTGGTTCTCCCCCTGGGAGGCCCTCTTCAGCTCCGGCTTCGGGGGGCTCTTCCCCGAGGGGCTCCTGGGGAGGGGCCGCTGGGGCGATCGGGAGGCGGTGGATATCGATACCTACTTGAGCGACCGTGCTCGGGACCTCCTCCAGAAGGCGGCCCAGAAGGCCGTGGACTTCGGGAAGGACGAGGTGGATACTGAGCATGTCCTCTATGCTCTCACCGAGAGCGAGGTGGTAGAGGAGATCCTAAGAGGATTCAAGGTCTCTCCCGAGGACATCCGTGGCTATATCGAGCACAACGCTCCTCGGGGGAACTTCAACCCCAAGAAGGGGGAGACGGTCCGGCTCGGCCTCTCCCCCCGAGTCAAAGGGGTCCTCGAGCAGGCCTTCCTCGCCTCGCGTGACCTCGGCCAGAGCTATATCGGCCCAGAGCACCTCCTCATCGGGCTGGTGGAGGAGCCCGACGGCCTGGGCGGGGACCTCCTCCGCAAGTATGGCCTCACTCCGGAGGGGGTCCGCCAGCAGACGGCAAAGGTGGTGGGCGTAAGGCCTCTAGCGGAGGAGGGCCGGCCCGAGCGGCGCTCGGCCACGCCCACCCTGGATAAATACGCCCGCGACCTCACCGAGCTAGCCCGGCAGGGGCGGCTCGACCCCGTCATCGGCCGGTCGAAGGAGATCGAGACGGTGGTCGAGGTCCTAGCCCGGCGGAAGAAGAATAACCCCGTGCTGATCGGCGAGCCCGGGGTGGGGAAGACCGCGATCGTCGAGGGATTGGCTCAGAGGATCGTTCGGGGCGAGGTCCCCGAGGTCCTCCGCGGCAAGCGGCTACTGGAGCTCAATGTGAACTCCCTCATCGCCGGGACGAAGTATCGCGGGGAGTTCGAGGAGCGGGTCAAGCAGGTCTTGGACGAGATCGTAGCCCATCAGGATGAATTGCTCATCTTTATCGATGAGATCCATACCATCGTCGGGGCGGGGCAGGCCGAGGGCGGGGTCGATCTCGCCAATGTCTTCAAGCCGGCCCTCGCGAGGGGCGAGCTCCACCTCATCGGGGCCACGACCCTCAACGAATACCAGAAATACATCGAGAAGGATGCGGCACTGGAGCGCCGGTTCCAGCCGGTCTTCATCTCCGAGCCGACGGTCGACCAGACGATCCAAATCCTCCGGGGCCTACGGGACAGGCTCGAAGCCCACCATAAGGTCAGGATCAGCGATGAGGCCATCCGCGCCGCGGCGGAGCTCTCCGACCGCTACATCTCCGGCCGTTACCTCCCGGACAAGGCGATCGACCTCATCGATCAGGCGGCGGCCAAGGTGAGGATCGCCTCGACCTCGAGGCCCGCAGAGGTCCAGGAGCTCGAGGCCCAGATCCAGCAGCTCCGGCGGGAACAGGAGTATGCTGCCTCCAGGAAGCAGTTCGATAAGGCCAAGGAGATCGAGGGGACGATCAGGGCCAAGGAAGAGGAGCTCGCCGCGGCCACGGAGCGCTGGAAGAAGGCCATCGCCTCCGGCTCGCCCGAGGTGAGGGCAGAGCATATAGCCGAGATCGTCTCCGCCCTCACCGGGATTCCCGTGGCCGAGCTGACGGCCGAGGAGCGGGAGAAGCTCCTCAAGCTCGAGGAGCTCCTCCATGAGCGGATCGTCGGCCAGGAGGAGGCCGTCCGGGCGGTGAGCGCGGCCATCCGGCTCGCCCGGGCCGGGCTGAAGGAGGGCCATCGCCCCATCGCTACTTTCCTCTTCCTCGGCCCCACGGGTGTGGGGAAGACCGAGCTGGCCAAGGCCCTCGCCTGGGCCGTCTTCGGGGACGAGGAAGCGATGGTCCGGCTCGACATGAGCGAGTATATGGAGCGGCATGCCGTCGCGCGGCTCATCGGGGCCCCGCCAGGATATGTGGGGTATGAGGAGGGAGGCCAGCTCACCGAGCGAGTCCGTCGCCGGCCCTACAGTGTGGTCCTCCTGGATGAGATCGAGAAGGCCCACCCCGAGGTCCACAACATCCTCCTCCAGGTCTTCGACGACGGCCGGCTGACCGACGGGAAGGGGAGGGTCGTGGACTTCAGCAATACGATCATCATCGCCACGAGCAACCTGGGGAGCGAGCTGATCCAGCGGAACCTCATCGCTCCCGCGGGTGAGAGGCTGAGCTATGAACAGCTCAAGGAGGCGCTCCAGGAGGTCCTGCGCCGCCACTTCCGGCCGGAGTTCCTCAACCGGATCGATGAGGTCATCGTCTTCCATGCCCTCACTCCCGAGCAGATCAGGGGGATCGTGGGCCTCCAGCTCGAGCGGGTCCGACGGACAAGCCGGGGGCAGGGGCTCGAGCTGGAGTTCGACCCCTCCTTGATCGACCATCTCGCCGAGGTCGGCTACCGGCCGGAGTTCGGGGCTCGGGAGCTCAAGCGAAGGATCCGCGCCGAGGTGGAGAACAAGCTCGCCATGGCCCTCCTCAAGGGCGATCTCCGCGCGGGCGATCGAGTCCGGCTCCGCTATGATCGGGCCAAGGGGGAGGTAGAGCTCGCCAAGCTCGGGGCCCCTGCCGAAGCCGAGGCTCAGGCCAAGCCATGTTCAGGGGAGGCCCCCGCTCCATCCACTTAGTCTCGATGTCTACGCATGCTAAGCTCATGCGCCGGGCCCTGGAGCTGGCCGAGCGCGGGGCGGGGCGGGTGAACCCCAACCCCCTGGTCGGGGCCGTCGTCGTCAAGGATGGCAGGATCGTCGGCGAAGGCTTTCACGAGCGGTTCGGCGGCCCTCATGCCGAAGTCCTAGCCCTGGATGCAGCGGGGGAGGAAGCAAGGGGCGCGGACTTGTATGTGACCTTAGAGCCCTGTGTCCACTGGGGGAAGACCCCGCCGTGTGTCGAGCGGATCATCTCTTCCGGGATCAAGCGGGTCTTCGTGGCCGTCCGCGACCCCAACCCGCTTGTGAATGGGAAGGGGATCGCCACCCTCAGGGAGGCGGGGATCGCGGTCACCGAAGGAGTCTTAGAGAGGGAGGCGAGGAAGCTGAACGAGCCGTTCTTCAAGTTCATCACCACCAAGAGGCCGTTCGTGATCCTGAAGCTGGCCCTCTCGCTCGATGGGAAGGTTGCCACCAGGAGCGGCGAATCCCGCTGGATCTCGAATGAGCGCTCCCGAGAATTGGTCCATCAGATGAGGAACAGGTATGCCGCGGTCTTGGTGGGGGTCAATACCATCCTGCGGGACGACCCTCAACTGACCGCTCGCGCGGCGGGTGCTCGGGACCCCTGGCGGATTGTCCTGGACTCTCGTGGCCGGATCCCGCTGGAGGCGAAGGTCCTAAGCTTGGGAAGCCCAGCCCCCACAGTGGTCGCCACGACCGAACTCATGCCCCAGGAGAAGGAGAGGGCGCTCATAAGCAAGGGGGCGAGGGTCTGGCGCCTCCGAGCTCGGGACGGTAGGGTGGACTTGGAGGAGCTGCTGGTGCGGCTCGGGGAGGAGGGGCTCGACAGCCTGCTCGTCGAGGGCGGGCCGACGGTGGCCGCGGGCTTCCTCGAGGCCGGCTTGGTCGATAAGGTCGTCTTCTTCATCACCCCGAAGATCATCGGCGGGGAGGAGGCCCCCGGGGCCGTCGGCGGGCGAGGGGTCGAGGGGCTGGCCGAGGCCTGGAAATTGAAGGATATTTCTGTAAGAATGCTCGAGGGGGACCTGGTCTACGAAGGTTACCTGCAAGGCGGGCCCTGGAGGGGTGGACCGCCAGGAGCGACCCTGCGATGATCGAGCGCTACTCTCTCCCGCCGATGCGGGAGCTCTGGACCGAGGAGGCCGAGTATGGCCGCTGGCTGGAGGTCGAGCTGGCGGCCTTGGAGGCCCTGGCTGAGTGCGGCGAGATCCCACCTGAGGCCGCGAGGGCGATCCGCGCACGAGCCACTGTCGATCCCGAGCTGATCCGGCGGGCTAAGGGGCTCGAGCGGGAGCTGGGGCATGACCTTCTAGCCTTCCTTCAGGCCCTGGAGGAACGGGTGGGCCCGGAGGGGCGGTTCCTCCACTTCGGCCTGACAAGCTCGGACATCAAGGACACCGCTCTGGCCCTGGCGATGCGCGCTGGCCTCGAGATCCTCATCGCCGAGCTAGGTGAGCTCCTGGCTCTCCTCAAGAGGAAGGCCCTGGAGCACAAATATACTCTGATGGTCGGGCGGACCCACGGGGTCCATGCCGAGCCGATCACCTTCGGGTTGAAGCTCCTGAACTGGCACTACCAGCTCGAGCGGGACCTGGAGCGGCTCGGCCAGGCCAAGGAGGCGATCGCCTACGGGAAGCTCTCCGGCTCAGTCGGGACCTATGCCCACCTCCCTCCTAGGGCCGAGGAGTTGGCCTGCGCTAAGCTGGGGCTTAGGCCCTGCAAGGTCAGCGACCAGGTGGTCGCCCGAGACCGCCATGCCCAGGTGCTAGCGGCGCTCGCCATCCTCGGGGCCGGGCTGGAGCGAATGGCCGTCGAGATCCGGAACCTCGCCCGGACGGAGATCGCCGAGCTCCATGAGGGCTCACCACACGGCTCCTCCTCGATGCCCCACAAAGAGAACCCTATCACTAGCGAGACGATCTCCGGCTTAGCGAGGATATTGCGGGCCAACCTCCAAGCGGCATTAGAGAACATCGCCCTCTGGCACGAGCGGGATATCTCCCATAGCTCGGTCGAGCGGGTCATCATCCCCGACTCCTTCCTCGCCCTCCACTGGATGCTCCGCCGGATGCGCGAAGTCCTCGAGAACTTGGTCGTCGACCGGGAGAGGATGGCCCGGAACCTGGAGCTGAGCGCGGGCGCGATCTTCTCTCAGGCCATCCTCTTGAAGCTAGTGGAGAATGGGATGGCCCGCTACGAGGCTCATGAGTTACTCCGTCGACTGGCTGGGAGGGCTCGCGCGGAGGGGAGGGAGCTGAAGGAGATCCTGCTCGAGGACCAGCGGATCCGAGAGCACCTCGCCCCAGAGGAGATCGAGCGGGCCTTCGACTACCGCTATTACCTCAGGCATGTCAATGAGATCTTCAGCCGGTTCACGCGAGGGCCCGAGCCCTGAGCCCCCAAGGGGAGGAGCGAGCGGGGCCAGCGGCCCTGGTCGGCGCGTCGCGCTCGAGGAGGCCGTCGCTGAGGTAGCCCTCCCGATCAATGAGGACCGGACCTTCGATTACCGAGTCCTGCCGCTCTTCCTCAAGGAAGCCAGGGTCGGGAAGCGCGTGCGTGTGGCCCTGCGCGGGAAGGCCGTCGAGGGCTTTCTCATCAGGCTGAAAGAGCGGAGCGAGTATGAGGGCGAGCTGCTCCCCCTCCTCGAGGTCCTCGACCCCGAGCCGGTCCTCGACGAGAGCCGGCTGGAGCTCGCCCGTTGGCTCTCCGACTATTATCTGACGCCGCTGGGGCTGGTCCTCAAAGGGCTGGTCCCCCAGAGGGTCCGGCCCGCAAGTGCAGGCCGCCCGTCCTCCCGGGCCAGGCGGTATGTGAAGCTCCGGGTGAGCCTCGGGGAGGCCCTAGCCCAGCTCGAGTCAGGCGGCATCAGGGGAGCCCAGCAGAAGGCCCTCTTGCAGGCCCTTCTTGCCCTGACCGCGCCCCCGAGCGAGGGAGAGCTCCTCCGGATGGTGGGCTGCACCAAGGCCTCCTTGAAGGCCCTCGAGGCGAAGGGGCTGATCGCCCTCGAGCCGGCGAGCGGCCCCCCGCCCCCGGATTTCCATGAGCCGGCGGCCCGAATCGAGCTGACCGCAGAGCAGCGGGCTGCCCTCGCCAGGATCGTCGAGGCCCTGGAGGCCAGGGAGGCGAAGCCCTTCCTCCTCCACGGGGTCAACGGGAGCGGGAAGACGGAGGTCTACATCCGAGCTGTGGCACGGGCCCTCGAGCTGGGGAGGGAGGCGATCATCGTGGTTCCGGAGATCTCGCTCACCCCCCAGCTTGTGGCCCGGTTCCGTCACCATTTCGGAGAGGAGATCGCCGTCTATCACTCCGGCCTGACCACCGCTGAGCTGGCCCGCCAGTGGGCTCGGCTGGCCTCCGGAGAAGCAAGGGTCGTGATCGGTGTCCGGGCCGCGATCTTCGCCCCATTCAAGGCTCTCGGCCTGATCGTGGTCGATGAGGAGCACGAGCCGACCTACAAGCAGGATGAGCCCCTGCCACCCTATCATCTCCGCGAGGTGGCCCTCAAGCGGGCCGAGCTCGCCGGTGCGACCGTGATCCTGGGGAGCGCCACCCCGATGGTCGAGAGCTACTATCGGGCCCAGCGTGGGGAATTCGAGCTCCTGGAGCTAAGAGAGAGGGTCGTCGGGCCGGGGAGGCCCTCGATCGAGCTGATCGAGATGGGCCGCGAGCCGCCGGGGACGATCTTTAGCAAGCGGCTCCGTGGCGCGCTCGCGGAGCGGCTCAAGCGTGGGGAGCAGGCGATCCTCCTCCTCAATCGGCGGGGCTTCGCCACGGCCATCTGCGGGCGCTGCGGCGCGACCGCCCGTTGCCCTAGCTGCGGGATCCCGCTGGTCTACCATCTCCGCGGGCAGGAGCTGCTCTGCCATTACTGCGGCTATGCGCTGAGGCACCCCCGCTGCCGGAGCTGCGGCTCGCGTGAGCTGCGCTTCTTCGGGCTGGGGACCGAGCAGGTCGAGCTGGCACTGAAGCGGCTCTTCCCCGCCGCGCGGGTGAGACGGATGGACTCCGATGCCGTCCGGAGGGGGGAGCACGGCCCGATCCTCGAGGCCTTCCGGCAGGGGAAGATCGATATCCTCTTCGGGACGCAGATGATCGGGGTGGGGCTGGACTTCCCAAATGTGACCTTGGTGGGGGTCGTCTCCGCGGACACGATGCTCGACCTCCCCGACTATCGGGCCGGTGAGAGGACCTTCCAGCTCCTGAGCCAAGCGGCCGGCCGGGCCGGGCGGGGCCCGAAGGGCGGGGAGGTCCTCATTCAGACCTATCATCCTGAGCACTATGCCATCCAGGCGGCCGTGGCCCAGGATTACTCGAAGTTCTATGGCCAAGAGCTCCGCTTCCGGGAGGAGCTGGGCTATCCCCCCTTCTCGCAACTGATCCAACTGATAGTGGAGGACTCAAGCCCGGCCCGCGCGGATGAGCGGGCGGAGCAGCTCAAGTCGAGCCTCGCGGGGTTCGGGGAGGTCCTCGGGCCGGTCCGAGGCCCCAGGGCCCGCATCCGCGGGCGCTATCAGCGGCTGCTCCTGGTCAAGGGGCGGGACGGGGGTGCCTTGCGCGCGGCGGTCTTTGAGGCCCTTCAGTCCTTCGGGCGGGAGGGACTCAAGGTCGATGTCAACCCCGGCCTATGAGACTCTCTCCAAGAGGCGATAGCCCTCTGTCGCCTCTCACTAAGGCGAATATGGCTCGTAATCGCACTCCCCCCATAGGCCGAGCCTCCTTGCCCTAGCGCGGGCCTCATCTTGTCGGAATTCCTCCAGATACTCGAAGGGGAAGAAGGGATAGACTCGGGCGTAGCCCTTCCGGACTAGCTCCTCATTGAACATCTCCGGCTCGGGGTCCTCATCGAGGTTGAGCCAGAGGTAGGCGAGCAGGCGGTCATATTTGTCGCGCCGCTCATTTGGCTTGTAGGTCAGCCAGACCTGGCGGCCTTCGAGCGCGGAGGTCGTGAATCGGGAGGCCTCCCGGCCGAAGCACTCGACCTCCTTCCGCGGGTCCTTGGTCTCAGGGGTATCGACCCCGATCAGGCGGACCGTCTCCTCCTTGCGGCCGAGCCGGACCTTGACTGTATCTCCATCGATCACCTCGAGCACCCGGGCCGGATCGCAAGGCCCCAACTGGGCCGGGCACTGGCCAGGCCCGGCCTCCCCTGCCGGGGCGGGGGAGAAGGGGAACCAGCCCTCATAGAGGGCCACTGCGGCCAGCCCGAGCAGGACTACCCCTAGTAAGATCGCCCAGTTCTTCCAGCCGAACATCTCGGTCGAAGAGGTTAGCCCGAAGGCCGCCGGGCTTGCAAGATGACCACCCCGGCGAGGACCAAGAGCCCGCCCAAAAGCTGGGGCGGCTCGACCAGCTCGCCCAGGGCGAGGAAGGCCAAGAGCGAGGCCAGGACCGGCTCCAGGGTCGAGATGATCGCCGCCTGCCCTGCCTCCAGGTGCTTCAGCGCCCTTAAATATAGGCCGTAGGCCAAGATCGATGGGAAGAGCGCCAGGAAGGCGATCAGGCCCCAGGCGAGCCCCGGATAAGCCAAGCGGTGCTCCCCCTGCCAGCCCCACCAGCTTGCTAAGAAGGCCCCGCCGAAGAGGAAGCCGTAAGCGATGATCGCCCAGGAGTTGAGGTCCCTCAAGAGCCTCTTCCCCATGAGGTTATAGAAGGTGATCGCAAGTGAAGCGGCAAGCGCGAGGAGCACACCCCTCAAGTTGAGGGCGAACCTCTCAGGGGCATACCCCTGGGCCACGAGGAAGACCCCTCCGAGCGTCAGGCTGAGGGCCAGGAGCTTCCAGCGGTCGAGCGGCTCGCCGAAGATCGGCCGGGCGAGGAGAGCCACCAGCGCCGGGTGGGCATAGACGATGACGATGGCCGTGGTCACGGTCGTGTATTTCAAGGCGTAGAAGTAGGAGGCGTAATTCAAGGCGACGGCCACGAGGCCATAGAGCACAAGGGCCGGGAATTGGCGAGCCTGGACGAGGAGCAGCCCCGGCTTGAACAGCACCAGGGTAGTGAAGATGAGCCCGCAGGCGAAGAGGGCCCGGAAAGTGACGACAGTGAGAGGCTCGACCCCCAGCCTGTAAAGCCCCTTCCCGACCACCCCCAGCCCGGACCAGAGGATGACGGCAATCAAGACCAGCAGGTAGCCCCCGACTTGGCCCCCTCTCATCGGCGGAGGTATTCGTAAACCAGGACATAACGGAAGTCCGGCTCGCTAACGAGGCCGTGCTCCTCCAAGGGCCGAATCAGGCGGTCGTCCGGGACCATCGCCCTGAGTTCGGTATGGCCGCGGTCTTGGGCATAGCCGTGGGCAAACCGGAGCAACTCCGGTAGAGCCCGCTCTTCGCCGTCGAGGAAGGCGAGAGTCAGGTAGTCCGGCCGATAGGTGTCTGGAAGGAGAGCGAGCACCCCGCGGACCTGGCCCTCGGCCTCAAGACAGAAGAGCGCCCCGTTGCTCACCAGTTCAGCCAGGAGGGCTAAGGAGAGCTCCTTGAAGATCCAGCCATGGGCGAGGAGCCCCCGGCTCAGCCGATAGGCCCGTGAAGAGAAGATGAACGAGGCGAGCTTATCCGGCTCCTCGGCCTGAATAACCTTGGTGCTCTTCTCGCCCCCTCGGACCGGCCCGGCCATGAAGGTGAACCGCCCGGCCTCATGGAAGCCGAGGGCCTGGGCGATCCGGCCGCTCGCGCGGTTGATCTCGACGGTAGAGTAGCGGACCGCGCGGGCACCCCGGGCCAGGGCATCCTGGAGCTGGGCCTCGGCCAGGGCTCGCCCGATCCCTTGATTCCGGTGCTCAGGGGCGACCCGGAGCCCCTCGAGCCAGAACTCCCCGGGGCTCAAGATCGTGGTCTTGGCGAACCCGACGATCTGGCCGGCGAGCTCCGCTACAAAGAGCCCGCCCTCGGCCAGCCAGCGCTCAAGCGCGAGAGGGACATAATCATGCCCCTCCCAGACCTGAGCGGAGATCCTCAAGATCCCGGGCTTATCCTCGGGCTTAGCGGGCCTGATGAGCAGCTTCGCTGATCGCCCCACTAGCGAACCCCATCGGGCAGGGCCTACTCGCCCCGCCTTGCTTGCCTATCTGGCGCAAGGTGGGATTAGCCCAAATCGTCTACACTAATACCAGCTTGGGCGGGGTCGAGAGCAGAGCCCCACCCCAGCCAACTAGCTAGGCGAGCGCGAGCCCTACTTCTTCTTCTCCTCCCGGGCTAGGAACTCCAAGATCGCCTGGACCACGAGGTAGTTGACCGAGCGGTCGCGCTCCTTCGCCAGCTTGATCAGCCGCTCGATCGGCTGCTCCTTCAGCTTCTCTTGGGGCACATAGATGCTCAGCTTGTCTCGCACTTCTGCCATCTTCTCCTCCGTTGAAGCCTAAGGTTGCCGCAATTATAAGAGCCCAGAGCCCAGGGGTCAAGCCAAGAGGGAGACTTGGCCTGAGCCCTAGCTCAGGTCGGGGTCGCTCGGTCAGGGCCAGTGGCCCAGCCTCCGCTTGAGCTCCGCGATGAGCGCGACCGGAGAGGGGTCGACCCCATTGAGCATCGCCAGGTAGAAGCTCACGAAGTCACCGAGATAGATGAGAGAGAAGAGCTGGGCGAGCCGGCCCTCGCCCTCGGCAAAGACCTCCTCCTGCTCGACCCCTCGGGCCGCGAGCAGTTCTTTGAGGATCTCGATCCGCGCCCGGTTCCGCGGATGGTCGAAAGAGCTGCGGAGGAAGAGCACCCTCGCATTCGGGAGGAGTCCAGCCCCCTCGAACCCCACGATCTCGTTGTGGCACAGCTCAGGGACGGCATTCCAGAAGGCCGGCTGCTTGCAGTTCTCGTTGATCTGGGTCTTCCAGCGGAGCGCGACGGCTGCGGTAGTCCCCTCCACGCCATAGATCAAGGGGATCTTCCGATAGAGCCAGCGGGCGAGCTGCTTGGCTCGGTTCCCTTCCTCAGGGCTATCCGCCCGCCACCGCTCCCTGAGCCCGCGGAGGGCTTGGGGCAAGCCCTGGAGCTCGGCCCGGAGCCGGCAATAGCCGAGCCGGTCGAGGAGGCTCAAGACCGGGAGCAGCAGATATCCCAAGGCCGCGCGGGGCTGGAGCCCGCTGGGGACCTTGATGAACGGGAGATTGTGCTCTCGCGCCAGCCGCTCAAGCTCCCCCCCGGAGGAGAGGCAGACCACCCTGGCCTGGGCCTGGAGGGCCTGCTTGACCGCGCTGAGCGTCTCCTCGGTATCCCCGGAATAGCTGAGGGCGATGACCAGCGCCTCAGGGCCGATCGCCGGGAGGTCGTAGCCGTGGTGGACGCTCACCGGCATCGGGAGATCGGCCGCGAGCGAACTAGCCAAAAGCTCCCCGGCGATCCCCGAGCCGCCCATCCCCACGATGATGAGCCTCTCGAAGCCCGAGCCCTGACTCGGGGAGAGGGGAGGTTCTTCCTCAAGCTCGAGCGCATGAGCGCACTGCTCAGGGAAGCCCTCTAGCGCTAGGAGCAGGCCGCCCCGATCGAGCCGGGCCAAGAAGCTAAGGTCATCGAGCTCATCTTGAGCCATTCGATTCGAGCCAAGGGCCAGCGGGAGCGATGGCTCGCGGCTCACACTTAGTAGAAGATCTGGGCGAGCCGGTAGAGCTCCAGATCGACCTTTTTCGTCTTCCCCGCGATCTTCTCCAAGGGGACGGGGACAACCCGATTGCCCTTATAAGCGGCGAATGAGCCGAACTTTCCCTCGTTGAGGAGGTCGATGGCCGCCACGCCGAGCCTAGTGGCCAGGACTCGGTCGAAGAGCGTCGGCGAGCCACCCCGCTGGAGGTGGCCCAAGACGACGGTCCGGGCCTCGACCCCGGTCCGGCGCTCGATCTCCTGGGCCACGGTCGCGCCGATCCCTCGCCGGTCGAGCCGGACATGGCCGAAGTCATCTTTCTCCCCGAGGTCCTCCGGCTCCTTTATCTCCGGGAACTTCGCCCCCTCAGCGACGACGATGATGCTGAAGTTCTTCCCCCGCTTCCTTCGCTCCTCGAGGTGCTCGCAGATCTCAGCGATCGAGCAGGGGACCTCGGGGATGGCGATGAAGTCCGCTCCACCAGCTAGGCCGCCCACGACCGCCACCCAGCCGGCATCCCGGCCCATCACCTCCACGACCATCGCCCGGTGGTGGGCGCTCGCGGTGGTATGGAGCTTATCGAGCGCATCGGCCACGATCGTCACGGCCGTATCGAACCCGATGGTGTAGTCGGTCTCGGGGATGTCGTTGTCCATCGTTTTGGGGACCCCCACGACCTTCACTCCTCGCTTGTGGAACTCATAAGCGACGCCCAGGGTGTCATCCCCTCCGATGGCCACGAGGGCCTCGAGCCGATGCTTCTCGATGTTCTCCAGGCAGCGCTTGAGGTCCTCCTCCCTCTTGAGGGGGTTCGTCCTGGAGGTCCCGAGGATCGTCCCACCGACGTGGAG
>JAPWVC010000043.1 GCA_028275195.1 Candidatus Acetothermia bacterium | reverse complement strand
TTACATGGGCTTGCTCCTCATCATCGGCCTCGCCACCTCTCGCCGGCTCCGCAATGTCGAGGACTTCTATCTCGGCGGGAGGAGGATCGGGCCTTGGGTCACGGCCCTCTCTTATGTCGCGGCTTACTTCTCATCGGTGGTGATCATCGGCGGGGGCGGGTTCGGCTACAAATACGGGATGGCCACCCTTTGGATTGGGGCGATTAATGTTCTCTTGGGCTGCACTCTCGCTTGGATCGTCTTGGGGAAGAGGATAAGGGAGTTCACTACCCGCTTAGGGACGATGACCATCCCGGGGTTCGCGGCCGAGCGGTTCCAGGCCAAGGGGGCCCGCCTCTTCTTGGCCTTGGTGATCGCTGTCTTCCTAGTCGTTTACAATGTGAGCATCCTCAAGGGGATGGGCCACACCTTTGAGGTGCTGATGGGGGTCCATTACACCTGGGGTGTCCTCCTCTCCGGGATGATCATCGTCCTCTATGTCTCCTGGGGCGGGTATTTCGCGGTCGTCTGGACCGGCTTCTTCCAGGCTTGGATAATGGCCGCAGCCTTGATCTTGCTCACCTTCGGGGCCTTAAGAGCCGTCGGCGGGCTCGCGGAAGCGAATCTGAAGCTCATGGCCCTCGACCCCGGTCTGGTCGAGACCCCCGGGAACTGGGGCTGGGCCGGACTGGTCTCCTATTGCTTGATCGTCTCCTTCGGTGTCTGGGGGATGCCCCAGATGGTCATCCGCTTCTATTCGATCAAGGATGTGAAGATGCTCCGGATCGGGGCGGTAGTCGCCTCCCTCGGGGGGGCCATGGCCCTCCTCCCTTACCTCTGCGGGGCGATCGCACGGGCCCTCTATCCCGGCCTGGCTAGCCCGGACTTAGCCGTCCCGACCCTCACCAAGCATGTTCTGTCGCCTTGGGGCAGGGCGATCTTCTTTGCCGGGGTCCTCGCCGCTGGGATGTCCACCTTCTCTTCGGTCTTGATCATCACCTCGAGCGCTATCGTCCGCGACCTCTACCAAGAGGGGTTAAATAAGGATCTCTCGGAGAGCCAGATTGTCCGCTATAGCCGGCTCAGCAGCCTGGTCCTCGGCCTGATCTCGCTTTTGATTGCGCTCCGGCCGCCGGCATTGATCCTGGTCCTCACGGCCTTTGCCTGGGCAGTGATCGCCTCGACGACCCTCTGGCCGCTGCTCTTCGGGATCTACTGGAGGGGCGCGACCCGGCTGGGGGCCCTCGCCTCGATGGGAGGAGGCTTCGCCACTGCTCTGATCTGGCTAGCCCTGGGGAGCCCTTTCGGGCTCCACGGCTTCATCCCAGGGCTCGGGGTAGGGCTGATCCTGCTCATTCTCGTGAGCAGGTTCACCCCCAAGCTTCCTGAAGCCCACCTCCGGCGGCTCTGGGGCGAGCGGAAGAAAGTATAATGAGCATTTGACATACTGAAGCTCAGAAGTGAGGGGACAGGACATTATGGGCCTCACAGTGATAAAGCTCGGGGTGGGGAATCCAGCCAAGCCCGAAGTAACGGAGGAGGTGGAGTTCTTGGTCGACTCTGGCTTGATCCATTCTGTAGCGCCTACCCCGGTCTTGGAGAAGCTGGGGATCAAGCCCTTGAGCGAGGAGCGGCTCCGACTGGCAGATGGCACGGAGATAGTGCGCAAGAAAGGGCTTGCCCTCTTCAAATACGGGGAACGAGTGGGCGGGGCCGATGTCATCTTCGGCGAGGAGGGCGAGTATTACCTCCTGGGCGTGCTCACCCTCGAGGCGCTCGGGCTGGTCCTCGATCCCCTGAAGCGGGAGCTAAGGCCGAGGCCGCTGATCCTCGCCCCTGCCCGCTCATTGTTGACCTAGCTCGACGAGCTCGGCCTTCATAGCCGCGAGGTCCACGATCGCCACCGTCGCTCGGCCGGTCGTCCAGCCCCCGGCCTCTCCGGGGTTTAGCACCAGCGGCCGGCCCTCCCGCAGCTCGGGCATATGTGTATGGCCATAGACGATCAGGTCATACCTTTCTGAGGCGATGAGCGCCTCCAGGAGGTCGGGCTTGTGCATCAATGCGACCCTTCGGCCCGCGAGCTCGAGCTCGTGATGGCCATCATAAAGCTCCCCGATCCCACGGTAGCGCTCGAGCAGGTAGAGCCTGTCCCCATCGTTATTCCCGAAGACCCCGATGAGCCTCGCCCGGAGCCTCTTAAATTCACCGGCCGTGAACGGCGAGACGAAGTCCCCAGCGTGCAGGACCAGCTCAACCTTCTCGCGGTTAAAGAGCTCGACCGCTTGGGCGATCTTGGGAAGGTTATCGTGGGTATCGGCGAGCACTCCTATCCTCATCTGGCCTCTGGCCTCCTATGAGGGTTCAGCCTGACCGCGACCTTGATGATAGCAGAGCCGAAGGCCGGGGTCCCACCCCCCTCGGAGACGATCTTCAAGATCTTAGCGGCATCCCTCACCCTGGAGCCGAAGAGGAAGGAGACCCCATGCCTGGCGAAGACCGGCGAGAGCGGGGTCGTCGGCCCGACGAGCCCGACCCGGCCACGACAGAGCTCTAGCAGGTGGTCGATCGTCTTGTTCACCACGGTGGAGCCGGAGATCAAGACCGCATCACACTGGGGGAGGAGTAGCTCCGCGGCCCAGTCGGGGTAGACCTTGACCCCCTCGGGTAAGGGGATCTGGCCTGCCCGTCTCTCGAAGATGAGGAGCTCGCGGCAGCTCCGGCGGATCGGCTCGACCAGCGGGCCGAAGTAGCCGATCATCCCCACGGAGTCACTAGTGGTGATGGCCATCTCTTCTACGAGATCACCCCCTTCGCGCTCGCCCGCGAGGGGCCTGCCATTCAAGACCGCGTTGATGGTCGCCACCCCGATCGCGGCCTCCAGGCCGTCCGTGGACAAGGCCAGCTCGGCCAGGGCGGCAGCCGGCCGGGGCGCGAGCTCGCCCGCCTCCCTCAGCAGGATGCAGCAAGCCGAGGGCTCCTCCCGGATCGTCGCGGCCAGGCCGCAGGACCCGTCATCCAGCTTCACGACCGTATAGGCCAGGCCGACCCTGACCTCCGTAGCTGTCCTCACCTTTAGGTCTGCTGCCACCGACTCGAGGAGCTCCTCAACGATCACCCTTTGGACCCCCTTCAAAGATCTTCGTCCCGATCCGGACGATGTTCGCCCCCTCCTCAATGGCCACCCTGTAGGTGTTGCTCATCCCCATCGAGAGGTAGCGCATCTCCACATTCGGGATCGCCAAGGCCCGGAGATGATCAAAGAGTCGCCTCGTCTCCCGGAAGTAGGGCCTCGCCCCCTCGGGGTCCCCGAACCTCGGCCCCATGGTCATCAGCCCCTGGACCCGGAGGTGCTCGAACCGGGCGATCCCCCTGATAAGGCCCTCGGCCTCCTCGGGGAGGACCCCGGCCTTCTGCGGCTCCCGGCCACTATTAATCTCAATCAGGATCGGCATCGTCCGCCCGAGCCGGGCGCACCGCTTCTCTAGCTCCGCGGCCAGCTCGATGGAATCGACGGTCTCGATCAGATCGAAGAGCTCGACCGCCCGCTTGGCCTTGTTCCGCTGGAGGTGGCCGATCATGTGCCACTTCACCCTCCTGCCGACGACGGCAAAGGCCGCCTCGGCCTCTTGGACATAGTTCTCGCCGATCACCTCGACTCCGGCCTCGACCGCCTCCAAGATCTCCTCGGGCGAGCGCCCCTTGGCCGCGGCCACGAGCGTAACTCCTGGAGGGAGCTCCTCGAGGAGCCTCCGGACATTCTCAAAGATCATCGCTCAGAGGCCGGGCTTCCCGCCCCTCCCCTCGCCCTCGCGGCTCGCCTCCTCATCCCGGCTGACGCGCTCATACTCCTTGAGGAGGAGCTTCCGCTTGGCCGGGCCGAGGTGATCGAAGAATAAAATTCCATCCAAATGGTCGAGCTCGTGGAGTAAGACCCGCGCCGCGAGGCCCTCCCGCTCCATTTCAACTTCCTTCTCCTCTAAGGTCCAAGCCCGGACTAAGACATGGTCAGGCCGCCAGACCTCGGCCTCGACCCCGGGGAGGGAGAGGCAGCCCTCATTGAAGGGGACCTCATTCTCATGATCTGCCTCGACGAGCACGGGGTTGACCAGGATAAGCTCGGGACTCTCAGGGAGGTCGATCAAGATGAGCCGGAGACCCTCGCCGAGCTGGGGGGCAGCGAGCCCCAAGCCCCCAGCATAAGCGAGCGCCTCGATCAGTTCCTCGCCCAGCCGCTTGATCCGGCCATCGATCTGCTCGATCGGCTTCGCGGGGAGGCGGAGCCTCTTATCTGGATACTTTAGGATCGGGCGAGCCATCGCTCCATCATCATAAGGAATCTGGATGATTATTGCCAGCCTCTTGTGGCCCAGTCGATGCGAGCGCTATAATCGATCCGGAGGCGAGGATGACCAAGCCGAAGCTGACCCCGATGATGCGCCAGTATCTTAAGATCAAGGAGCAGTATCCCGACGCTATCCTCTTCTTCAACCTCGGGGACTTCTATGAGACCTTCTTTGAGGACGCTGAGCTGGCCTCAAGAGAGCTCGATCTCGTCCTGACCCAGAGGAATGAGGCCCCCATGGCCGGTGTACCCATCAAGAAGGCCGAGATCTACATCAACCGCCTCCTCAAGAAGGGGTATAAAGTCGCGATCTGCGACCAGCTCCAAGATCCCCAAGAGGCCCGTGGGCTCGTGGAACGGGATGTCGTCCGGGTCGTCACCCCGGGGACGGCCCTGGATGAAGGGGTCCTGGAACGCGGGCTGAATAACTATATCGCCGCGATCCTCCCCCAGGCCCAGGGCGAGCGGCTCGGCCTGGCCGTGGCCGACCTCTCGACTGGCGAGTTCCGGGCCGCCGAACTGGCGCGGGATGAGCTGAAGGCCGAGCTTGCCCGCCTCCAGCCTACGGAGCTACTCCTCCCTCAAGGCTTCAATGCCGGGGAACTCTTGAAGGAGGCCGACCGGCGAGTGGCCCAGACACAGGTGGAAGAGGGCTACTTCAAGCCGGAAGAACTCTTGGAGCACTTCGGGCTAGCCTCGCTCGAGGGGCTGGGTTTGAGCGAGCTCGCGGGCCGGGCCGCCGCTTGCCTCCTGAGATACCTGAAGGAGACTCAGAAGGAGCACCTGGCCCACCTCAGGCGGCCCCAGGCCTACTCTGTCTCGGAGCAGATGCAGCTCGATCCCTTCACCCAGAGGAACCTCGAGCTGGTCCGCGACCTCGGTGGCGGGACCCAGAATACCCTCTTCAGCGTCCTCAATCGGGCCGTCACTGGGATGGGCGAGCGGTTGCTCCGCCGGTGGCTCCTCGCCCCCCTGCTCGACCGGGAGGAGATCGAGCGCCGGCTCGATCTGGTCGAACTCCTCTTCGATGAGGGCCTCCTGCGGGCCGAGCTGCGGGAGTTCTTGAAGGAGATCCACGACCTCGAGCGATTGGCGGGGAGGCTCGGGGCCGGGAGGGCCAATCCTCGCGACCTCCTCTCACTCGGGCAGTCGCTGGAGAAGCTCCCCCGGCTCCGCGAACTGATGGAGAGGCTCCGGGCCGCCGGGCCTTCAGAGATCTTGGAGGAATTGGCTGCCACCCTGGATCGCCTGAGCCTGGAAGACCTGGCCGAGCTATTGAAGCGAGCCCTCCGCGAGGATGTCCCCTTGGCATTGAAGGAGGGCGGCCTGATCCGCGAGGGGTTCGACCACGAGCTCGACGGGCTGAAGGCCCAGGAGAAGGAGTATAAGAAGAAGATCCTCGAGCTGGAGGCCAAAGAGCGTGAGCGGACAGGCATTCCCAGCCTGAAGGTGGGCTATAACGCCGTCTTCGGCTATTACATCGAGGTCACCAAGACCCATGCCCGCCGAGTCCCCCAGGACTACATCCGAAAGCAGACGCTGGTCAATGCTGAGAGGTATATCACCCCCGAGCTCAAGGATTATGAGGGGAAGATCACCTCCGCCGCGGAGCGGGCGGTGGAGCTGGAATACGAGATCTTCCTCCAGTTGCGCGAGCGGGTCGCGGCCAGGGTCAAGCAGATCCAGGAATTGGCCGAGCTGCTCGCCCAGCTCGACGCCTTTGCGGCCCTGGCCGAGGTCGCTAAGGCTAATGGCTACACCAGGCCTCGGTTCACTGACCGTCCGGAGATCGAGATCCGCGACGGTCGCCACCCGGTGGTCGAGCGGCGCGAGGAGTTCGTCCCCAACGATCTCTCGCTGAGGGAAGACGAGCACCTGGTCATCCTCACCGGGCCGAATATGTCCGGGAAGTCCGTTTATATCCGGCAGATCGCCCTGATCGCCCTCATGGCCCAGCTCGGCTCGTTCGTCCCCGCGAGGGAGGCGAGGCTCCCCTTGATCGACCGGATCTTCACCCGCGTCGGGGCGAGCGACATGCTCGCCTCCGGCTACTCTACCTTCATGGTCGAGATGCTCGAGACGGCCAATATCCTGAATAATGCTACTCCGAAGAGCCTGATCATCCTCGATGAGATGGGGAGGGGGACCTCGACCTTCGATGGGGTTAGTATAGCCTGGGCCGTGGCCGAGCACCTCGCCACCAAAGTTAAGGCTAAAACCCTCTTTGCGACCCACTACCATGAGCTCACCAAGCTGGCCGCTCGCATCCATGGGGTGAAGAACATGCATGTTCGGGTCAAGGAGTTCGGGAATGAGGTGATCTTCCTCCACCGCGTCGCCGAGGGGGTCGCGGAAGGAAGCTACGGGGTCCATGTGGCGAGGCTCGCCGGCCTCCCCGAGGAGGTGACAGAGAAGGCGGCCAAGATCTTGGATCAGATCTTGAAGAACAATCCTCTCGACGCCATGGGGGAGCTCCGGAGCCGTGAGCCCAAGTTCCTAAAGCAGCTCGCCCTCTTCGCCGCCGAGGAGCATCCGGTCATCAAGCGGCTGAAGGGCCTCGACTTGGACAAGCTCACCCCGCTTGAGGCCCTAGAGCTTTTAGCGGAACTGAAACGAGAGCTTGCCTGAAGTTCATGGCGCTACTGTCGAGGCGCGGGAGGCTTTCCAGGTCTCTTGACTTTAAGGCCTCGATGAATTAGATTCGCGTTGGGCGGTGAATCTTGAGGCAGATCTAGGGGTAAATCCACCGAATTGTGCGAGCAAGGAGGTTCTAACTTCAATGAGCTGGATAAAGGCGCGTGGGGTGCGAGTCCTTTCGATATTGATTTTTCTTATCTTCACCTTCTCCCTGGGCCTCTTGGCGGATAAGCTCTCGCCGGAGCGGCTGATCGAGCGGGCGACCCGCCACTGGCCTCCGGAATTCAGGGAGGCGAACGCTAAGGCCCTCGTCGCTGGCTATATCATCCTCGGACGGCCGCTGGATGAGCTGGTCGCCCCGGCACAAGAGTCGATCCGCAACTATGGGACCCACGAGCTGTGGGATGCCCTCCAGGCCGGCCGCCGGGGCGAGCACATCACTATCTGCTATAAGCCGCAGGAGGTCGAGGACTATCTCGTCAGGGGGAAGCGCCTCTCCCAGATGACCATGGAGGAGCTGGAGCAGCTCACCTTCATCGAAGGGGTCTCCAGTGAGGTCCGGCAGGCCGCGGCCACCCTTTTAGTAAGGCGGGCGATCGAGACCTGGGGGATGGCCGCCAACAGCTCTTGGTATGCCTTCCGGGTAGCGCATGAGCTGGACCTCTTCGACCCCCTCAAGCTCCAGTTGCAGAAGTGGATGTTCGGGAGCCAGAGCCCCGAACTGGTGCGGGCCACGGTCCTCCCGCTCGCCCAGATGTATCTCGCTGAGCACTTCGTCTGGTGGGAGTGGGATAATGGCGGGCGAGGCCAGTATCACGCGATCATCCAGGGGCAGTTGGAGTGCCCTGAGGATGAGTAAGCGGCCTGCGCTGGCGCTGATCCTGCTGCTCCTTGTGCTCTCATTGGCCGTGGCGAGCGAGCAGAGCCCATCGCTCGACTGGCCGATGTTCCGCCACGATCTCCTCCGCAGCGGCCATGCCCACGGCTCGGGTCAGCTCACTGCTCCCGCCAAGCGCTGGGAATATGCCGTCCGCGGGCTAGCCGAGCCCTCCCCCGCGATCGGGGATCTAGACGGCGATGGCTCCATGGAAGTGGTCGCCGCCTCCTATGGCGGGGTCTATGCTCTAGCTGGCCCCACGGGGGCCAAGCGCTGGGAATTCCCCCTTAAAGGGCCTTATGAGATCTCCTCTCCTGCCATCGGGGACCTCGACGGCGATGGCATCTTAGAGGTCGTGATCGGCTCCTACGATAAGGCTGTCTATGCCCTCAATGGCCGGACCGGGGCATTGAAGTGGTCCTACTCCACTGGGGCTAGGGTCTGGTCCTCCCCGGCCTTGGTGGACCTCGACGGCGACGGTAGGCTGGAAGTGCTCATCGCCTCCGATAAAGTCTACGCCCTCAACGGCCTCACCGGGCGGCCCAGGTGGGCCTCCCCGCTGGATCTCGGGTCGATCTCCTCCCCGGCCGTTGGGGACCTTGACGGGGATGGTAAGCTAGAGGTGGTCATCGCCGCCGATGATGCGCTGGTCTATGCCCTGAATGGCCCCTCGGGGCGGGAGGTCTGGCGGTTTCAAATCCCTCTCGCTCAACCGAAGGGGGTCATTGAGCATTCCTCTCCTGCCCTCGGCGATGTCGACGGCGATGGGTGGCTCGAGGTCGCGATCGGTGTGAGCAACCGGGGGCTCTACCTCCTCGACGGCCTGACCGGGCGGATGCGCTGGCTCTTCCCCATCTCTGATCTGGTCAGGTCCTCCCCCGCGCTCGGGGACCTCGATGGGGATGGCATCCTAGAGGTCGTGATCGGGAGCAATGATTCCAAGGTCTATGCCGTCGATGGCCTCAGCGGGAGGCTTAAGTGGTCCTTCACTACCGGTGCGAAGGTCGAGTCCTCCCCGGCGCTGGGGGACATCGACGGGGATGGGCAGCTCGAGGTGCTCATCGGCTCCCATGATGGGAAGCTCTACTGCCTCAATGGCCGGACCGGGCGGGAGGAGTGGCGCTTCCCCAGTGGCGGGCAAGTCTTCTCCTCCCCGGCACTGGGGGACATCGACGGGGATGGCTATTTAGAGGTCGTCTTCGGGAACAACCTCGGCCTGATTTATGCCCTCGACCGCTGAAAAAACCGAGAGAGGGAGGCAGGCGGGCAGGCGGGAGGGGTCCCCGCCTGCCCTGATGAGGTTAGCAACCACAGAAGGGGTTTAGGTTTCCCTCGCCCATGGGGATTCGAACCCCGGCCTTAGCTGGACTGGGGAAAAATCCCAGCAGAAGGAGGTTGGCAGGACTGCTGGGCAAAACCCTGGTCCACTGGGCTGTAAACCCATTAAGGCTGGCACCTTGCCACGGACTAAATAGAACTTGAGCGGTCATCGCTCTCAATCTATCCTTCCGCCACCGCCCGGCTGAAGGACGCCCGTCCGCTGGGGAGCGCAATTCTGTCGCTCGCGGACCGGACTCTTGTCCCTTGCCTCCTCTCAATGACCTGGCAGGGATTATAACCTCCACCCGGTGCAAAAGGCGGGGAAAGCCCGTGAAAATTCGGTGGAAGCCCCCCTCCTCTCGCCTTCACTCCGGCGGGAGCTCGGAGATTTCCCAATAGTCACGGACGGTATTGACGACCTTGATGAACTCGCTTGAGCTCACCGGCTTATGGATGTAGCCTGAGGCCCCGCTGTCGTAGGCCTTGACCATATCCTCTTCGCTCCGAGAGACGGTGAGGACGATCACGGGGATCCTCCGGAGCCGCTCGTCTTGCTTGATCTTCGCCAAGACCTCATGGCCGTTCACCTTGGGGAGCTTCAGGTCGAGGAAGATCAGATCCGGCCGGGGTGCATCGGCATAATTCCCCCGTTTGTAGAGGAAATCGAGGGCCTCCTGACCGTCCCGGACGACGAAGAGCTCGCTCTTTACGCTGCTCCGTGAGAGAGCCCGCTCCGTCAGCTTGATATCGTCCAGCTCATCCTCGACCAACAAGATCCTCAATTTCTTCGATCTCATCGCGGTTCACCTGCCTTCGCCCTCTTGGGGATAGTGAAGTAGAAAGTTGAGCCCTTCCCGGGCTCCGACTCCACCCAGATCTTGCCGCCGTGATTCTCGACGATCCGCTTGCAGATCGAGAGCCCGGCCCCAGTGCTCTCATAGTCTCCGTTGGGATGCAAGACCTCGAATAGGCCGAAGATCTTCTCCCAATATTGCCTCTCGATCCCGATCCCATTGTCCCGCACATAGAACTTGAAGTAGCCGTCCTCCTCCTCCCAGCCGATCCAGATGGACTTCTCAGCCTTATCGTTATATTTGACGGCATTGGAGATGAGATTCGCAAAGAGCTGGCCCATCCTCGTCCGGTTGGCCAAGACCGTCGGCAGGGGCCGTTCCACCTCGAGCTTGACCCCCTGGAGCATGAAATCGAGCTCCTCGGCCGTCTCCTGGATGACGGAGGAGAGCTGGACTTCCTCTAGCGGCTCCTCCTTGGCCCCGATGCTCGCGAGGGTCAAAAGGTCGTCGATTAAGTTGGCCATCCGGATGGCCTGGTTCTTGATCCGTGTGAGGCAATCGAGCCCCTCCTCGTCGAGCTTCTCGTGGTAGTCCTCGAGAAGGATCTGGGCGAACGACTCGATCCTCCGGACTGGCCCTTTGAGGTCATGGGAGACGACATGATTG
>JAPWVC010000103.1 GCA_028275195.1 Candidatus Acetothermia bacterium | reverse complement strand
CATCATCACCTTCAAGCAGGTGACGAAGACGATCGCCCTCTCCCAGGGGCTCTATGCCACCTTCATGCCCAAGCCGATCGTCGGGATCAACGGGAGCGGGATGCACAGCCATATCTCCCTCTTCCGCGGGGAGGTCAATGCCTTCTACGATCCCCATGATCGGTATAACCTTTCTCAAATTGCCTATCACTTCATGGGCGGGCTCATCGCCCATATCCGGGCGATCACAGCTTTGGCTAACCCCTTGATCAATTCCTATAAGAGGCTCGTCCCAGGGTTCGAGGCCCCAGTCAACATCTGCTGGGCCAGGATCAACCGCTCGGCCCTCATCCGAGTCCCGGCCTCCCAGACCCCGGAGGTCTCCACCCGCCTGGAGCTGAGGAGCCCCGACCCCTCGGCCAACCCCTACCTCGCCTACGCGGCGATCCTCGCAGCTGGGCTCGATGGGATCAAACGGAAGATCGAGCCCCCTCCCCCAGTGGAGGAGAATGTCTTCGAGATGAGCCGGAAGGAGCGCCAGGCGCGAAAGATCGAGCTCCTTCCCAGGTCACTGGAGGAAGCCCTCTCGGCCTTAAAGGAGGACGAGGTGGTCAAGCAGGCCCTGGGGGAGCACATCCTGGAGAAGTTCCTCGAGGCCAAAGAGCGCGAGCTAGAGGACTACCATCGCGCGGTGAGCCAATGGGAAATCGAGCGCTATCTCCAATACTATTAGGGAAGCTCCGGCTCGGGCTGGCTCAGATCAACCCCACGGTCGGGGACCTTGAGGGGAATGCCCGGAAGATCCGGGACTATATCGCTCAGGCCGAGGCGGAGGGGGTCGAGCTCCTGGCCTTCCCCGAGCTGGCCCTCACCGGCTACCCGCCCGAGGACCTCCTGCTGAAGCCGAGCTTCATCTCCGCCAATCTGGAGGCGCTCGCCGCCCTAGCTGAGAGGATCAAAGGGCTCACGGTGGTCATAGGATTCGTCGACCGGGATCAGGACATCTACAATGCCGCCGCGGTGATCCGCGAGGGGCGGATCGTCGGGGTCCACCGGAAGGTCTTCCTCCCTAACTATTCCGTCTTCGACGAGGACCGCTACTTCGCCGCCGGGAGGGAGACCTTCGTCTTCCGCGACGGCCCGCTTGCCTTCGGTGTGAGCATCTGCGAGGACATCTGGTATCCCGACGGCCCGGCCAGGCTCCAGACCCTCAGTGGGGGAGCTCAACTGGCCCTCAACATCGCTGCTTCCCCCTACTACTTGGGGAGGGGGGCGGAGCGGGAGAGGATGCTCGCGGCCCGTGCCGCGGACCAGGTGGCGATCGTGGCCTTCTGCAACCTCGTCGGTGGGCAGGACGAGCTGGTCTTCGACGGGCGGAGCGTGATCTTCGATGAGCAGGGCCAGTTGCTCGCGCGAGGGAAGCAGTTCGAAGAGGACCTCTTGATCGCGGACCTTGACCTGGAGAGGGTCTTCAACCGCCGGCTCCATGACCCTCGCCGGAGGAAGGAGCGGCTCGGCTACACCCTGGAGGGGGTCGAGCTTCGGGCAGTGGAGCTGGCCTTCCGGGGGACGCGCCCTCGCCCGCAAGGAGTCCTGGCCCCGCGGATCGAGCCGGAGCTATCCCCAGAAGAGGAGGCCTATCGGGCCCTCGTGCTCGGGACGCGCGATTACGCAAAGAAGAACGGGTTCAAGAAGGCCGTCCTTGGCCTCTCCGGGGGGATCGATTCGGCTCTGGTGGCCGCGATCGCTGCCGATGCCCTGGGGAAGGAGAATGTGGTCGGGGTCTTCATGCCCTCACGCTTCTCCTCCCAGGCGAGCCGAGAGGACGCCCAGGCCGTGGCGAGGAATTTAGGGATCGAGCTCCTCTCGATCGGGATCGACGAGACCTACCGGGCCTACCTGGAGATGCTGGCCGAGCCGTTCGCCGGGACCGAGCCGGGCGTGGCGGAGGAGAACATCCAGGCCCGGATCAGGGGGAACATCCTGATGGCCCTCTCCAATAAGTTCGGCTGGCTCGTCCTGAACACCGGGAATAAGAGCGAGCTCTCACTAGGGTATACCACGCTCTACGGGGACATGGCCGGGGGGTTCGCCGTCCTCAAGGATGTCCCCAAGACGCTGGTCTACCGGCTCGCGCGCTACCGGAACTCCGTCTCCAAGGTGATCCCCGAGCGGGTCCTGGAGAAGCCCCCCTCGGCCGAGCTCCGCCCGGACCAGCGGGACGAGGCCGACCTCCCCGCCCCGTATGCGGTCCTCGACCAGATCTTGAAGGCCTATGTCGAAGAGGACCGTGGGCTGAGAGAGATCGTCGAGCTGGGCTTCCCGGAGGAGACCGTCCGGAGGGTGATCGAGCTGGTGGACAAGAACGAATACAAGAGGCGGCAGAGCCCCCCGGGGATCAGGATCACCCCGCGGGCCTTCGGGAGGGACCGCCGGCTCCCGATCACCAATCGCTTCTCCCCGAGATGATCGAGGCTGCCCTCATCCAGCTCGATACTTCCAGAGAGCCTCGCCTGGCCCGGGCATTGGAGGCGCTCGCCCGATGCAAGGGGGCCGGGCTGGTCCTGCTCCCCGAGCTCTGGAATATCGACTACCTGGAGTTCGAGCGCTACCGCACCGGGGGCGAGCCGCTCACTGGGCCGACGCTCGCCGCGCTCGTGGCCAAGGCGAGGGAGCTGGGGGCTTACATCCTGGCGGGGAGCATCGTCGAGGAGGATCGGGGAAGGCTCTTCAATACGAGCGTCCTCCTCGGGCCGCGAGGGGCGATCTTGGCCGCTTACCGGAAGATCCACCTCTTCAGCTATCACTCCAAGGAGAAGGAGCTGCTGACTCCCGGAGATCAGATCGTGGTCGCCCAGACCGAGCTAGGCCCCCTCGGCCTCTCGATCTGCTATGATCTGCGGTTCCCTGAGCTCTACCGCGCCCAGCTCGACTTAGGAGCTGTGGCCTTCCTCATCCCCGCCGCCTGGCCTTCGGCCCGGATCGAGCACTGGCGGCTCCTGGCCCAAGCCCGGGCCCTGGAGAACCAATGCTTCCTCCTGGGGTGCAATGCCTCCGGCCCGAGATACGGGGGCCATAGCCTGGTCGTCTCTCCGGGAGGCGAGGTCTTAGGGGAGGCCGGCGAGGCCGAGGAGATCTTGAGGGTTCGGCTCGATTTCGCGGAGGTCGAGCGAGTTCGGGCTGAGCTGCCCTTCTTGCAGGACCGGGCTAAGCGCCCTTGGCGAGCTTGACCAGCTCGGCGAAGGCCGCCCCGTCCCGGACCGCCAGCTCGGCCAGCATCTTCCGGTTCAGTTGGACCCCGGCCTCCTTCAGGCCGTGCATGAACTTGGAATAGGAGAGCCCGTGCTGGCGGGCCGCGGCGTTGATCCTGATCTGCCAGAGCCGGCGGAAGTCCCTCTTCTTGAGCCTCCGGCCGATGTAGGCATTCCGCAGGGCCTTCATCACCGCCTGCTTCGCGATCTTGTGGGATGAGTGGCGCATCCCGCGGAAGCCCTTGGCGAGCTTGAGGAACTTCCTCCGCCGCTGCATGTGCCGAATGCCACCCTTGATGCGCATCTTCTCTTCCCTCCTCGTCCTATCTGAGGCCTAGGCGGCCAGGAGCCGCTTGAGCTTCTTCCGGTCCCCGCCGAGGATCTCCAAGCCCCGCCGGGCCTGGCGCTTCCGGCTCGCCCGCTTCTTCACCCGCTTGTGCTGGTAGCCCACCCGTGCGGCGAAGAGCCGCCCTTGGGCCGAGACCTTGATCCGCTTGGCCACACCCCTATGGCTCTTCTCCTTCATCTCTCTTCCCTTTCTTGCCTTGCGGCTGGGGCACAAGGAGCATCTGGAGCGCCCGCCCCTTCTCTATGGGGGGCTGGTCGACCTTGGAGGCATCACTCAAGATCGCACTGATCCGCTCTAGCAGCTCCCTTCCCCGATCCATGTGCACGATCTCCCGGCCACGGAAGAAGACCGTGATCCGGACTTTGCAGCCATCCTCGAGGAACTTCCTGATCTGGCGGAGCTTCGTCTCCAGATCGTGCTCATCGATCCGCATGCTCAGGCGGATCTCCTTCAGTTGCCGCGGCCGCTGTTTCTTCTTCTCCCGCTTCTCCCGGGCGTAGAGATACTTCCCGAAGTCGATGATCTTGCAGACTACCGGGTTGGCCTGCGGCGCTACTTCCACTAGGTCTAGCCCCTTCTCCCGCGCCCGACGGAGAGCCTCCTCAATGGGGAGGATCCCCACTTGGTTCCCCTGCTCGTCGATCAGTCGGACCTCTCTGACCTTGATCTCTTCGTTCTTGCGAACCTTCTGGTTTGCGATCGCCTACCTCCCTCTCCCAAGTTCAGCGCTAAAGATAGCAAATGAGCCCTCGCCTGTCAAGCTCTGGCGGAACTTGAGCACTAGCTCGCCAAGCTCGACCAGATCACCGCTCTTAAGCCCCCGCCGCCGGAGCTCCTGGAGGACCCCCAGCCGCTCCAACTCCTCCTGGAGGTAGTCCAGCCCGGTGCGGTCCGCAATCCTGAGCCGGGCGAGCCGCCGGACTCGCTCGCCCGCGACGATAAACCTCTCCCCATCCTTGGTGATGAGGAGATCCGGCCCCTCCGGGAGGCGATAAACCCGCC
>JAPWVC010000093.1 GCA_028275195.1 Candidatus Acetothermia bacterium | reverse complement strand
CCGGAGAGGTAGTCGAGCCGCCCCCTCCTTTTCCTCCCCGGCCTTCAGCTCCTGGAGCTTCCGGTAACAATGGGCCATCAGCTCTTTCACCCCGATCCCCTTGAGGGCCGAGATCGGATAGAGCTCGATCCCCTCCGCGGCGAACCTTCCGACGATCGCGGCAAGCTCATCCGGGCTGAGGAGGTCGACCTTGTTCCCCGCGACGATCTGGGGCCTCTTGGCCAGTGCCGGGGAGAAGGCCGCAAGCTCCTCATTGATCTTCCTGTAGTCTTCCAAGGGGTCCCGCCCCTCGCTCCCCGAGAGGTCGACGAGGTGGAGGAGGAGCCGCGCCCGCTCCACATGCCTTAAGAAGCGGTCGCCCAGCCCACGCCCCGCATGGGCCCCCTCGATCAGCCCGGGGATATCGACGATCACGAATGGCTCGGAATCGACCTGAACTGTCCCCAAGTGGGGCTCGAGGGTCGTGAACGGGTAGGGTGCGATCTTCGGGCGGGCGGCGGAGACGGCCGAGATGAGCGTCGATTTCCCCACATTGGGGTAACCGATGATCCCTACATCGGCGAGGAGCTTCAGCTCGAGGAGGAGCCAGCGCCCTTCGCCTGGCTCGCCCCTTTCACAGAACTTAGGGGCCTGGCGGGTCGGGCCGGCGAAATGGGCGTTCCCCCGGCCACCCTCACCGCCCCGCGCGGCGCGGAACTCCTCCCCAGCAGCAGCGAGATCGGCCAGGACCTCCCCGGTCTTGGGGTCCTTGATCACCGTCCCAATGGGGACAGCGATCACGAGGTCCGCGCCGCAGCGGCCGGCCCGGCGGTTCCGCCCACCGGCCACGCCATCCTCAGCGCGGAAGTGGATCTGGTCCCGAAACTGTAGGAGGGTATTCACCCCGGCCACCGCCCGGAGGATCACATCCCCGCCCTTACCACCATCGCCTCCGTCCGGTCCGCCCTTGGGGCGATATTTCTCCCGCCGGAAGCTGATGAGGCCGTCCCCGCCCCTCCCACCTTGGACATAGATCTTCGCCTCATCGATGAACATCTCCTATGAGGAGGGGCCTAGGGCGATGGCATGATCATCGAGGGGCAAGCTAGCTCTGGAGCTGGGGTGAGACACTGACCTTTCGCCCGCGGAAGCGGACGAACCCCGCGGTGAGAGCGAAGAGAGTGTAGTCCCTCCCCAAGCCCACCCCTGGCCCGGGATGGAAGGTCGTCCCCCGCTGCCGGACGAGGATCTGGCCGGGCTTAACGAACTCCCCGCCGAACTCCTTCACGCCTAGGCACTTCCCGACCGAATCACGCCCGTTCCGTGAGCTCCCGCTGCTCGACTTATGCGCCATCTCCGTTTAGGTCAGACCTTGACCCCGCTCCCGACCTCCCGCACCTCGAGCGCCTCGGGATAGTCTCGCTCGAGGGCCCTCAACCCCAGGACCATCGTCTCGAGGATCGCGTCGATCTCACGGTTCAGGAAGGTCTCCCGCTCCAGCTTGCACTGGAGTCGCCCCTCCTCTTCCTTCACCTCGGGGTCGAGCTTCAAGTAGTCCTCCAGGCCGATGATCGCCGTCTGGAGGAGCGCCGTGACGCTCACTTGGAGGGGGTGCTGGGCCGAGAAGGCCTCCCCCTGACTGCGGAATTCGCAGATCTTCCCTAAGCTATCGCGGTAGACCTCGACCTCGATCATCCTTGGATCGCCTCGATCCTCGCCCGAGTGTAGTGCTGGCGGTGGCCGAGCCCTCGCCGGTAGCGCTTCTTCGCCTTGTAGGTGAAGACACGCACCTTCTCCCCCTTAACCTCCTCGAGGACCCGCCCGACCACCTTGGCCCCGGCGAGGTAGGGCCGGCCGATCTTGATCCCCCCATTACCGCCGATTAAGAGCACCTTGAAGTCAACGGTCGCACCGGGCTCAGCGGGGAGCCGCTCGAGGAGCAACTCCTCACCCTCTTCCACGAGGTATTGCCTCCCCGCCGCTTCGATTACCGCATACATTCTGCCCTCCTCGGCCATGGTCGGATTTTACCACAGAGCCCCTCCCCCTGCAAGGGCCCGCCGGCCTGGGACTTGGCGCTCCGGCCCGGAAATCATCGTGCCCTTCGCACTAGCTCCTCATACCGCGCCTTGAGCTCCTCGACTTTGATCTTCTGCAAGAGCGGCTTGGCCTGGCCGAGACGGAAGGGCTCGACCTTGAGGATATCGGCGAGGGCCGGGCGGTCCAGGTTGAGTAGCCGATAGGCCTGCTGGGAGAAGGAGGGGACGAACGGCTCGAGCAGGATCACCAGGGCCTTGACGAGCTGGAGGCCGCTCGCCAGCGCCTCGGGTTTGCTCCCCTCCCAAGGCCGCTCCTCTTGGAAGTAGTGGTTCCCGAAGAGGGCCAACTCAGCGATCCGCCGGAGGGCCGGGGCCAGCAGCCCGCCCTCGATCTCCTGCTCTACCTGCTCTTTAGTCCGCCTGATCTCGGCCAGGACCCTCTCCTCCGGCCTAGCCTCGACTTGCCCATCATAGAGACGGTTCCCCAGGGCGATGACGCGGTTGACGAAGTTACTGATGTTGTCGATGAGGATCCCGTTCACTGCCTTCTCCAGCTCCTCCCAGGAGAAGTCGACATCCTTCTTCTCCGGGCGGGCGTAGAGCAGGTAGAACCTCCAGTAGGCCCCAGGGAGGAGCTCGAGGGCATCGTCGCCGTAGATCCCGATCCCCCTTGTCTTAGAGAACTGGGCCCCGCCGATCCAGTTCAGGTATTCCGTGGCCGAGATCTGGTCGGGGAGATGATACCCCTCCCCGGAGGCGAGGAGCTGGGCGGGGAAGAAGATGGTGTGGAAGGGGATGTTGTCCTTGCCTTGGGTGTAGATATGCTTCGCCTCTTCGGTGAGCCAGAAGTCCTTCCACCCCTCTGGCTCGCTCTTCCGCTCGAAGTATTCGATGGTGGCCGAGACATACCCCAGGGCGGCCTCGGCCCAGACATAGAGCACCTTCCCCTCCGCTCCGGCGAACGGGGCGGGGATCCCCCACTTCAGGTCGCGTGTCACCGCGCGCGGCTTCAGTCCGGCCGCGAGAAGGCTCTCCGTAAACCTCCGCACATTCTCGCTGAAGGAGCGAGCGGCCACGAACTCCTTGAGGGCCGGCTCGAGCCGCGGGAGGTCGAGATACCAGTTGCGCGTCCGCTTGAAGCTGATCCGGTCTTGCCCGCAGATCCGGCACCGCGGCTGGAGGAGCTCCTCCGGCTCGAGGAGTGCGCCGCAGTCGTCGCACTGATTCCCATAGGCATTAGGTGAGCCGCACCGCGGGCAAGTCCCCTGAATGAACCGGTCGGCCAGGAACTTCTGGCAGTTCTCGCAGAAGGCCCTCTCCTCTTCGCGGCTGAAGATAAAGCCATTGGCCTCCATCTTGCGGTAGATCTCGCGGACGAACCGATAATGGGTGGGGCTCTCCGTGGTCGTATAGAACATCTCGATCTCGAAGCCCTTCAGGATCTCGAGGATCTGCTCATGGACCTGGGAGGAGAGCTCCTTCGGGCTGATCCCCCGCTTAAAGGCCTCATATTCGATGTGGGTCCCGTGGGTGTCGGAGCCACTCACATGGAGGGCCTCGTGCCCCTTCAGCCGGTAATAGCGGAAGAAGGCATCCCCAGCGAGGAGGGAGCTGACGAGGTTCCCCAGGTGGGGGACACCGGAGGCATAGGGCCAAGCGCTACAGATGAGGATCTTCTTCATCATCTGGGGAATATAGCAGATCATGCCGGAACAGGCAAACATCCCCAGCGCGGGTAACGGAGGTCCATTAGCGGGCTGGCAGGGCTCCTTCCCCTAGGTTAGGCTAGGGAGTAGAAGCAAGGGCGAGAGGAGGAGCGGGATGCGGAAGGCTACGGCCCTGGCTTTGGCCTTGGTCTTGACCCTCTTGGCCTGCGCTAGCCCTTCGTGCGCAGCCGCAGCCAAAGGGCTCGGGCTGGGAGTGAAGTTGGCCCTCTACCCCCTCGAGGAGTTCGGGTTCGACCAGGCCTTCGGCTTCCTCCGGGTGAGCGACTTCCTCGGCGTGGAGGGGTTGACGGCGATCCTCGAAGGAGGCCTCGGGCTAGACCTGAGGAGTATCAGCTTGGACGCCAAGCTCCTCTTGACCAGGTTCGTCCTGGACGGTTCGGCCCTCATCCCCTTCACTGGGGGAGGATTCGCCCTGGAACGGGGGCCTGACCCGCTCTTGGGGGGGCTCACTCTCATCCCCGAGGGGCTGGCTGGGGTCGAATTCTCCCTTCCCCCGCTCCTCCTCCTCGGCGAAATGAGGGTCCGGAGCTTGAGGGGGTTGGCGATCCTCCTCGGGGTGGCGATCGAGTTCTGATCCGAGACCTAATTCCCCATTTCCCTCATCCCCATTCCTAGTTCCAAGCGGGGCCGGGCAAAGTCGGCCCGGCCCTTTGCTTCCCTCCCCAGCTCAAATATAATGGGGCCAGGAGGGATTAAAAATGGCGAGGAGCATCACTGAGACCAGGACCAGAGAGGTCCGCGCCCCGCGGGGGACGAGGCTCTCCTGCAAGGGCTGGCTCCAGGAGGCGGCCCTGAGGATGCTAATGAACAACCTCGACCCCGAGGTGGCCGGCGATCCGGCCAACCTTATCGTCTACGGCGGGACGGGGAAGGCCGCTCGAAGCTGGGAGGACTTCTGGGCGATCGTCGAGGCCCTCAAAGAGCTGGAGAATGATGAGACCCTCATTGTCCAGTCGGGGAGGCCCGTGGCGGTCTTCAAGACCCACGAGGACGCCCCGAGGGTCCTGATCGCCAATGCCCTCTTGGTCCCAGATTGGGCCACCTGGGAGAAGTTCCGGGAGCTGGAGCGGCTCGGCCTCACCATGTTCGGCCAGATGACCGCGGGGAGCTGGATCTACATCGGGACCCAGGGGATCCTGCAGGGGACCTACGAGACCCTGGCTGAGCTGGCAAGGCAATACTTCAATGGGAGCTTAAGGGGGAAGTTCGTCCTCACCGCTGGGCTGGGGGAGATGGGCGGGGCCCAACCCCTGGCCATTACCATGAACGAGGGGGTCGGGCTGATCGTGGAGGTCAACCCGGCCAAGATCGAGCGCCGC
>JAPWVC010000069.1 GCA_028275195.1 Candidatus Acetothermia bacterium | reverse complement strand
AGACCGGCTATCTCGACACCTGGACCGACAGCCTGGAGGAGGCCCTCGAGCTGGTCCTCTCCCACAAGGAGCGTGGCGAGCCCCTCTCCGTCGGCCTCCTGGGCAATGCCGCCGATGTCTACCCCGAGCTGGTCAGGCGCGGGATCGTCCCTGATGTCGTGACCGACCAGACCGCGGCCCACGACGAGCTGAACGGCTATGTCCCCGCCGGGCTCCCCTTCGAGGAGGCCCTCGAGCTCCGGAAGGCCGATCCCGAACGCTATATCAAGATGGCCTACGAGTCGATGGTCCGCCATGTCCGGGCGATGATCGAGTTCAAGCAAAAGGGAGCGGTGGTCTTCGACTACGGGAACAACATCCGCGGCCAGGCAGAGAAGGGCGGTTTAAACGGAGCTTTGAGCGCCTTCCCCGGGTTCGTCCCGGCCTTCATCCGCCCGATGTTCTGTGAGGGGAAGGGGCCGTTCAGGTGGGCCGCCCTCTCCGGCGATCCGGAGGACATCTACCGGACTGATGAGGCGATCCTCGAGCTCTTCCCCGAGGACCAGGCCCTCCGCCGCTGGATCAGGATGGCCGAGGAGAAAGTAAAGTTCCAAGGGCTCCCGGCTCGGATCTGCTGGCTCGGGTATGGCGAGCGGGCCAGGGCCGGACTGGCCTTCAACGAGCTAGTCCGCTCGGGGGAGGTCAAGGCCCCCATCGTGATCGGGCGAGACCATCTGGACGCGGGGAGCGTGGCCTCGCCCTACCGCGAGACCGAGGGGATGAGGGACGGGAGCGATGCGATCGCCGACTGGCCGATCCTCAATGCCCTGCTGAACGCCGTGGCCGGGGCCACCTGGGTCGCGGTCCACCACGGCGGGGGAGTGGGGATCGGGAAGTCGATCCACGCGGGGATGGTGATCGTGGCCGATGGGACCCCTGAAGCGGCCAAGCGCTTGGAGCGGGTCCTGACCGTCGACCCCGGGCTTGGGGTGGTGAGGCATGCCGACGCCGGCTACGAGAAGGCCATTCGCATAGCTAAGGAGCGCGGGATCAAGATCCCGAGGCTGCTATGAGTATGGGCGCGCGTGCCCTCTCTGCGTTAGCGCTTTGCCTGATGGTGCTCTCCTCGGCTGCACCAGCGGTCGAGAGCGAGAAGCCCCTGCCTGAGGCCATAATCACCAATCCCGAGGAGGGAGCCCTCTCCATCAAGCTCTGGCTCGATAAGGATGCCTACGAGGTCGGGGAGCGCTTGACCGTCCATTTCGCCATCACTCAAGACTGCTATGTCTATATCTACGATATCTCCCCTGAGGGCAAGGTGACCCTGCTCTTCCCCAATGCCTTCCAGCCTAAGAACTTCCTTGCGGCCGGGCGCTATGCCATCCCTGACGAGCGCTATAGCCTGGTCGTCGAGGGGAAGCCGGGGCTGGAGTATCTTCAGGCCATCGCCAGCACCAGGCCGATCCAGGCCCTCTCGCCTTCTTGGGGCGCGGAAGCGGAGGAGGCCCCCTTCCCGCCCATCGGCCTCGCTCCCCAGGCGCTAAAAGTAGAGGTAATGAAAGACCTCTCCTCCCAAGGGTGGGCCGCGGCTTGGGCGAGCTTCTACCTCCTTGAGCCAGGGCGGGCCTGGCTGATCGTCACCTCCGAGCCGAGTGGCGCGAGAGTCTATCTCAACGGGAAGGCCGTGGGTCTAACCCCCTTGGCGATGAGCGTCAGGCCCGGGTTCGTGCGAGTCGTCCTAGAGAAGGAGGGCTATCAGAGCTGGGCGGCCCGGCTCTATCTTGAGAGGAGCGAGGTCGAGGAGCTCACGGCCCGGCTCGAAGAAGCCCTCCTCCCGCCCCCGCTCCCGCCGGGGCCCGGGGAGAGCGTCGCGCCGCGCTTGCCCGGCTTGGGGGTGAACCTCGGGCTTGACTGGGGGAGCCTAGGACTGGAGGTCAAGCTCCTCTCCCAACTTTGGCTAGGGGCCGCGGCCCGGTTCACCGGCGAGCGAGTCCCCGATTACTACGAGGTAGAGCCGCCCGAGGAGCCCTGGCCGGACGAGCGGGTCTACAACTCCGGCCCGGAGATGGAGTTCTATTTGAAGCTAGCCTTGCCGCTTCGGGGCAGGCTGGCACTGGTCCTCGGTGGGGGAATAGCCGTCCAGGAGAGGGTCCACCTCGCCGCTCCTGCTTGGGGAGGGCCCCTACCGCAAGATGTGACGATCAAGCCGAACGGGTATCGGACGAGCGAGAGCTACCTCTCCGCCCTCGGGGGGCTCCTCTTCAGGTGGGAGGAGCTCTTCCTCGAGCTTGGCTATCATAGCCGGCGGGGGCTCATCCTCGGGGGAGGGCTCGAATTCTAGACCGCCTGGAGTTCCTTCGGCGCGGCAGTGAGGACCTCTAGGCCATCGGCCCGGACGACCGTTAAGTCCTCGATCCGCACCCCGAACTCGCCCACAAGGTAAATCCCCGGCTCGACCGTGACGACCATCCCCGGCTCCAGGATATCCTTCTTCGGATCAGCAAATGGCGAGAGCCTTGGGCCTTCGTGGACCGCTAGCCCGACGCCATGGCCCAGGCCATGCCCGAAGGCATCTCCGAAGCTGGCCCCTTGGATCACCGCACGGGCTAACTTGTCAGCCTCGAGCCCGTCCATCCCCGGCTTGATCCCCGAAAGGGCCGCCTCCTGGGCCCGCCGGACCACTTCGTAGACCTCAAGTTGCCTCTTCGATGGCCTCCCGATCGCGATCATCCTCGTGAGGTCCGCGCAGTAGCCCCCGCATCTTGCGCCGATGTCGAGCAGGAGGAGCTCCCCTCGCTTGATCTCCCTCTCCCCAGGGGTCGCATGGGGCAGGGCGCTGTTGCTCCCCGTGGCGACGATGAAGGGGAAGGCGATCCCCTCAGAGCCTTGCTCCCGCATGAACTTCTCTAATTCCCAGGCGACCTCGAGCTCGCTCAGCCCCGGCCGGACGAACCCCAGGGCATGCTCGAAGGCCCGATCGGTCAGCTCGGCCGCCTTCCTTATCCTTTCGAGTTCCTCTTCGTCCTTCCTCAGCCGGAGCCGCTCCACCGGCCCCTCGAGGGGGACCAGCTCGACCTCGGGGGCCTTCTCCTTGAGAAGGTTGAAGTCGTAGAGGCTGATGGTCCGGGAGTTGAGCCCAAGTCGTTTGATCCCCAGGGCTTTCAGCTCCTCACTCAGCCGCTCGGCCCAGTTCCCCTTCACCTCGCGGACCTGGACCTGAGGCGCCTCGGCCTTGGCCCGCTCGGTGTAACGCGAGTCGGTCAAGAGGGACTGCTCAGTCTGGGTGAGAATCAAGAGGCCGAAGCTCCCGGAGAAACCGGTGAGATACCGCAAGTTTAGGCTGTCCGAGCCCTCAAGATTGATGATCGTGAAGGCGTCGAGCCCCTCGCCCCGGATGGCTTGGCGGAGTTGAGCTAGCCTGGCTTGAAAGTCCATCGTCCGTCAACCCTCCTCTCTAGCCTCGAGCGAACGGCAATCCCTTAACTAAAGGCTGGGCAAGAAGCCCGCCCGCATCACAAGGCCAGATGATGGTAACTTGCCTGGCCTGGGGAGTCAAATATAATATTGCAAGGCCATCCTTCCCCTGAGCCGAGCCATCTTCGCCCTCGGAGTCCGCGTGGTGGGGGATCGCTCGCCCATTGGCCTCGACCTGGCGCCTCGACTGACCGAGTCGGCCTGGAGGCTCGGGTGGGGAGGGATGGAGAGAGCGATGGAATGAGAGATGGAGACGACCCCAACCCTGGAACTGGCGCGGTTCGGCGCTGGGTCGACCCTCTTCCTCGGCTCCCGCGAGAGCCCAAGGGAGTTGCTCGAGGTGGTAAGCGAGCTAGGACTGGGGTATCTCGAATTGCTCTGTGAGCCGGGCCTGGGCTCCCTCTACCCTCGGGAGGTCAGCCGAGGAGAGAGAGCCAATCTGAGGAGAGCCTTTCAAGCCAAGGGGATCAAGCCGACCATCCACGCCACATTTTATGAGACTAACCTCGCCAGCCTGAACCCCCTCATCAGGGAAGCCTCGCTCCGCCAACTCTTGGAATGCCTCCGGTTCGCCCACGATCTTGAGGCGAGGATCGTTGTCGTCCATGCCGGGGAGCTTCCCAGCGGCTATCCCCAGGACCAGGAGTTTCTTGTCCAGGCCAGGGGGTGACCCTCGCTCTGGAGAACAAGGCCCGGGGGAGGGACCGCGGCTTGATCCAGTCCCCTGAAGAACACCTGAACCTGATCGAGGCAGTTGGCTCTCCGAACTGCCGGATCGCCCTCGATGTCGGCCATGCTTATACCTTCGGGCTCGATCTCCGGGAGTATCTCCAGAAGGTCCTCCCCTATCTCGCGGAGGTCCACCTCCACGATAACGACGGCTCGGAGGACCAGCATCGGCCGCTTGGGGAGGGGACGATCCCCTTCGGGCCGCTCCTCTCGATCTTGAATGAGCGCTTCCCCGGCCCGCTGATCCTGGAGATGATGACGATGGAAGGCTTGGAGCAGAGCTTGAGCTACCTGAAACTGATCGGGGGCGATGCACCCCGGAGTTAAAGGAGTAGAATGAGAGAATACAAGGGTCTTTGCCCTTATCTCGTTCGCCTTGGGGGATCACTCCTGCCTTGCGGGTTCAGCCAGGCCCTCTGGCGACCGACGAGATCCTAATTCACAGGGCCCGGCTCTTCTCCCGGAGTCGCTCCTCGTCCTTGATGATGATCCGGTAGCGGCGCTTGTCGAGGATCCCCTCCCGCTCGAGTAGGTTGAGGGCGGAGGTAGTGTTCTCCCTAGCTGAGCCGATCATGTCCGCCAACTCCTTGTGGGTGATCTTGAAGGAGATCTCGATCCCCTCGGGAGTCCGGCGGCCATGCTCCTCGATCAGCTTGAGGAGCTGGCGGGAGAGCCTCGTGGGGATGTCCTTGAAGACCAGGTCTTCCAGCTTCCGCTCGATCTCCCTGGTCCGCTGGCCGAAGAGCTCGAGGACCTTCAGGGCCAGCCAGGGCTCGCGTTGGATCAGCTCGAGGAACCGCCCCTTCTCGATCTCGTAGATCCTGGAATCCTCGATCGCCTGGGCGAGTAGCTCCCTCCGACGCTGGCCGACGAGGACCATCTCCCCGAAGATCTCGCCTCCCCCGAGGATCGCCAGGGTCAGCTTCCTTCCCGACTCGTCGAGGTAAGCCAGCTTGACTCGCCCCTCTTTAATGTAGTAGATCGAGTCGTCCTCGTCCCCGGGCTGATAGATGATCTCGCCCTTCTTGTAGAGCTTACCATCATCGCTCTGCTTGCTGATCTTCGCCAGCTCCTCCGCGATCCTTCCGCTCTCCTTCTCCGTTATCATCGGCATCACTCCAACTCTGGGTAGGCTCGGGCTCAATTTAGCGGGGTGAAGGGGCTTCCAAAAGGACCACTGCCAAGTGAGGTGACCCAGTTCGTAAGCGGCAGGGCTAACCCCTGTTAATCTGGGCAGGGAGAGGCGGGACCTAAAAGGTGCGCGGTTGTCCCCTAGCCGACCCGAGTGCCCCTTAACCTGGGGTCGAGGATATCGCGGAAGGCGTCGCCGATGAGGTTCCAGCCGAGGACGAAGAGGAGGATTGCTAGGCCGGGATAGGTCACGATATACCAGTATTCATAGAGGCGGGGGATCCAGTTCCGGGCGAAGCTGATTATCTGGCCCCAGTCAGCGAAACCAGGCTGAGCCCCCAGCCCGAGGAAGCTCAGGGCAGCGAAGCTCAAGACATAGGAGCCGATGTCCATCGAGGCCACGACGAGAGTGGGGAAGATGGCGTTCGGGATGATATGCCGGAAGAGGATTCTAAAGCCGTTCGCCCCTACCGCCCTGGCAGCGAGGGCATAGTCCCGTTCCTTCACCGAGAGGATATCCCCGCGGATGAGCCGGGCATAGCCCATCCAGCCGAAGACAATCAGGGCCAGCACGCCGACCATCAGCCCGCCGCTCGAGCCGAACTTCGCCCGCAAGACGGCGGCCATAGTGACCGCAGCGATCAAGAAGGGGAAGGCGAGGAAGATATCGGTGATCCGCATCGACACCTCATCGATCCAGCGGCCGAAGTAGGCGGAGAACGAGCCGATGATCAGGCCGATCAGGAGGTTAGCCCCGGTGATGACCAGCCCGACGAAGAAGGCCATCCTGGTCCCCCAGACGACGCCGTAGTAGAGATCATACTGGTTCTCCGTGGTGCCGAACGGGTTTACCTCGCAGATCTTGGCCTGCCGGGTGACAACCTTCCTGATCTCCTCAAAGGGGTTGGAGTTCGTCGGCGGCTGAGGCGTCGGAAGATAGCCGCACTGGGCGATCCGGTAGGGCTCGCGAGGGAAGGCGTAAGGGGGCACGGGTGGAGCGAGCCATGGGGCGGCGATGGCGACGCCCGCAAAGAAGAGGACGATAACGATCCCGGTAAAAGAGAGCGGATTCTTCAGGAGCTGTTTGAGGATCTTCATTCTAGTCTCACCCGCGGGTCGATCACCGCGTAGAGGATATCGACGGCCAGGTTCCCCAAGACGAGAAGCGCAGCGTTGAAGAGGGTGAACCCGAGGACCGCGATGATGTCCAGTTGCAGGGCAGCATTCGCGGCCCACCAGCCGATCCCACGGTAGTTGAAGACCGTTTCAGTAATGACCACGCCATTCAAGAGACCGACGATCGTCAGCCCTCCGATGGTCGCGACGGGGATGAGCGCATTCCGCCGGGCGTGCTTGTTGATCACCACCTTCTCCGCCAGCCCCTTAGACCGCGCGACCATCACATAGTCCTGGCGGAGGGTCTCCAGCATGCTCGAGCGCATCACTCTCAGCAAGAGGGCCCAGCTAAGATAGGAGAGGGTGATCACTGGGAGGACGAGGTGCCTGATAGCATCGGCGAGGACATCGAGTCGCCCGTT
>JAPWVC010000059.1 GCA_028275195.1 Candidatus Acetothermia bacterium | reverse complement strand
CGGCCAGATGTGGTCTACTTCGATGTCCCGGCCCATCCCCGGGGAGTGGGGGGCTACTGCCGGAAGCTCCGGGAGTTGGTCGGCCTGAAGGTGCCCGCGCCTATGCTCATTGGGGAGAATCACGCCGACCGGCTCTATCCGATCGTCGCCGCGGCCTCGATCGTCGCTAAGGTCGAGCGTGACCGGGCGATCCTCAAGCTGCACGAGGAATACGGCGACTTCGGCTGGGGCTACCCTTCCGAGCCGAAGACCCGCCGGTTCCTGGAAGGCTGGTATCGCCGGCATGGGCGGTTCCCGTCCTGCGCGCGGGCGAAGTGGCGGACCTTGCGGCGATTACAACAGATAGGGGCCTTCAAGGCTGAGGGAGTGGGGCAGTGCTCGATTTGAAGCTGATCCGTGAGAACCCAACGGAGATCGAGCGACGACTCCGGACCAGGGATGAGAGCATTAGGCTCGACGGCCTGCTCAGGCTGGATGAGGACCGCCGGGCGATCATCCGCGAGGTCGAGGAGCTGAAAGCCCAAAGGAATGAGGGCTCTAAAGAGATCGGAAAGCTCCTCGCTTCGGGCCGAGCCGCGGAGGCTGAGCGGCTGAAGGGGGAGATGGCCCGGCTCGCCGAGCGGATCAGGGTGCTGGACGAGCGATTGAAAGGGGTCGAAGAGGAGATCAAAGAGCTGCTCCTCCGCCTCCCGAACCTCCCCCATGAGTCGGTTCCCGTCTCCACCAAAAAGGGGGATAAGCTCGTCCTGCGAGAATACAAGGAGAAGCCGCGCTTCGACTTCCTGCCCAAGAGCCATCTTGAGCTCGGTGAGGCCTTAGGGATCCTGGACTTCCCCCGCGGGGCTCGGATCGCCGGGGCCAGGTTCCCCCTCTACCGCGGGAAGGGGGCGCTCCTGGAGATGGCCCTCGTCCAGTTCATGTTCCGCTACCAGACCGAAGAGAACGGCTATGAGCCGATCTTCCCGCCCTTCTTGGGGAACGAGGAGAGCCTCTTTACCTCCTCTCAGCTTCCAAAATTCGAGGAGGACCTCTACTTCTGCGAGCGGGACCGGCTCTACTTGAACCCGACGGCCGAGGTCTTATTGGCGAACCTGCATCGAGGCGAGATCCTCGAGGCCACGGAACTCCCCAAGAAGTATGTGGCCTTCACCACTTGCTTCCGGCGGGAGGCCGGGGCGGCTGGGGAGGAGGAGCGTGGGCTGATCCGGGTCCACCAGTTCAATAAGGTTGAGCTCTTCTGGTTCACCAAGCCTGAGGAGTCCTATACCGCGCTGGAGCAGCTGATCGAAGATGCTGAGGATATCTTGAAGGAGCTCGATCTGCATTACCGTGTGACGCTCCTCCCGACCTGCGACTTGGCCCAGCAGGCGGCCAAGACCGTCGACCTCGAGGTCTGGCTCCCCTCCCAAGGGAAGTATTATGAGGTCTCATCCTGTAGCAATTGCGAGGACTTCCAGGCCCGACGGGGGAACATCCGCTACCGGCCCGAGCCTAAGGCCAGGCCCGAGTTCGTGCACACACTCAATGGCTCAGGGGTCGCGACTTCCAGGCTCTTCGCCGCGATCCTGGAGAACAATCAACAGAGGGACGGCTCGGTCATGCTCCCTGAGCCACTGCGGGAGTATGTGGGAGCGGACATATTGAGATGATCGCCCCTCGCCCCCAGATGCCGGTCCTGAAGATCACTACGATCTACGATAACCGGGAATATGACCCCAGGCTCCGCATCGGCTGGGGCTTCTCCTGCTTGGTGGAGCTCGGGGAGGAGAAAGTCCTCTTCGACACCGGCGCGGACTGGCTGGTGGAGAAGTTCAACCTCGACCGGCTGGGGATAGACCCGCGGCAGATCGGGACGATCTTCCTATCTCACGCCCACTGCGACCACATGGGCGGGCTCACCGGCCTCCTCAAGGAGGCCCGCCAGGCTAAAGTTTACCTAGGCCGCTCCTTCCCTCAGAACATTAAGGACGCGGTTGCCCGCTTCGGAGTGGAAACGGTCGAGGTTACAGGGCCACAAAAGCTCCGCGAGGGCCTTTACTCTACCGGCGAGCTTCCTGGCCTGATCGCGGAGCAGAGCTTGGTCCTCAGGGCTAGGACGGGCCTCATCCTGATCACCGGATGCGCCCATCCCGGGATCGTCGAGATCGTCCGAGCGGTGAGGGAGCAACTGGGCGAGGCCGCCCAGATGATCCTGGGCGGGCTCCACCTCGGCGAGCTCCCCTCATCCGAGATCATGGAGATCATCACTGAGCTGGGGAACTCAGGAGTGGAAAAGGTCGCCCCCTGCCACTGCTCCGGTGAGCGAGCACTCGAACTCTTCCAGGAAGCTTACGGGAAAGGCTTCATCGCCATAGGGGTTGGGAAGGTGATCGAGCTCTAAAGGGGCACCTTCATAGACCTAGGTCGCCCGAAACTCGCGCTTTTACCGATCTTCTCCAGGCCCCATGGGCTCTTGCTGAAATCCAGTCCATGCTTTATCCTCCTTTCAGATCACGAGCATCAGCCCTAGGCCGGCCTCCCAAGCCCAGGGGCCGAGCCCTATTCCGAGGCCGGTCTGGCTCAGGGGGAGGAGATACTTCCCCTGGAAATAGAGCCGGAGTGGACCAAGGACCAGCTCCAGCTCGCCCGAGCCGTGGACGGCGGCGATAGACCAGGAGCGGTTCGCCAGGCCGAGCTGATCGATCAGCCCTGCCATCCCAAGGTCGGTGGAGGAGAGGCCGAGCCGCCCTTGGATGAGATCGGTCCCGAGGCCGAGCACAAACCCGAAGGAGAGGGCCTTCACCTCCCCGAGGAGGTCGAAGCCGATCGCTGTAGAATCCAAGCTCAGGGAGGTCCCCGCCTCAAAGGGGAGGATGAGGGCAAGCCGGCCGACTTCGAGCTGGCCCCAACTGATGATGGGGAGGCCGAGCCGCCCACGGAGAAGGAGATGGGGAAGCGGGGCGAAGTCGGGTATACGAACCAAAAGCTGCGAGGGCGCCCCCTTCTCGGATAGCTCTGCCTTGAGCCCCCGTAGGTCGAGTGGATAAGCCATTAACCCCCCGCCTAGGGCAAAGACCTCCGCCCGCGCTTGGCTGCCCTGGCTCAAGAGCAGAAAGGCGAGCAAGAGCGCCGCTATAGGCCATGCCTTCTTCATCTCAGCAGCCCAGTTGCAAGCCCCCTCCAAGCTTCCTTATCATCAGGCCATCATGCCCCTGAATGGCCCGTGGCCGCTCTTTGTCATTATCAGTCTCGACTGCGCCCAAGGCAAGTGATAGGCGCTGGCCGAGCTGACCTTGAAGCGCGCCGAGGCGCGCCTCGCTTTATTCCCCGGCCTATCTCTTACCCCCTAGCCTCGGGGCAGCGGTTGCCGGCTTGGTGGGGCGGCGGTATAATTAGCATAACTAATTTTGAGCCGAGCTTGAAAGATGGGAGGCCCAAATGATCAAGGTCGGAGCGAGTGCGCCCGATTTCTCCCTCAAGGACCAGCATGATCGGGAGGTCAGGCTGAGCGAGCTTCGCGGGAAGAAAGTGGTGCTTGGTTTCCATCCCTTGGCCTGGACCAAGGTCTGCGCGGAGCAGATGCTAGACCTCGAGCGGCATAAGGCGGAGTTCGACCGCTTGGGGGCAGTGGCTTTAGGGATCAGCGTGGACAGCGTCCCGAGCAAGCGGGCCTGGGCCGAAGCCCTGGGGATCGAGGAGACCCCGCTATTGGCCGACTTCTGGCCCCATGGCGAGGTGGCCCGGCGGTTCAAGATCTTTCGGGAAAAGGACGGCTTCAGCGAGCGGGCGGTCTTCATCCTCGATGAGCAGGGGATCGTCCGTTTCGCCAAGGTCTACCCCATCCGCGAGCTCCCGCCGATCAAGGAGGTCCTCGCGGCCCTAGAGGAGCTTTGAGAATGGCTCTCAAGACCGATGAGGAGATTGAGGCGATCTTGCGCGCATCTCGGACTATCGCTGTAGTCGGCTGCTCCCGCGATCCGGGGAAGGATGCCCATCGCGTCCCCAGGTATCTCCAAGAGCAAGGCTACAGGATCATCCCGATCAACCCCCAAGCGGAGGAGATCCTCGGCGAGCGGGCCTATCCCAGCCTAGGGGAGGTCAAGGCCAGGGTGGACATCGTCCAGGTCTTCCGCCCGAGCGAGCAGGCCTACGCCGTCGTCCAGGAGGCGATCAAGCTCAGGCCGAAGGCGATCTGGATGCAGCGAGGGATCGTGAACGAAGAGGCGGCGAGGTTGGCGGAGGAGCACGGCATTGCGGTCGTGATGGATCGTTGTATGATGGCGGAGCATAAACGGCTGCTCGAGAGGGAGCAGCGCTAAGATGAAAGGGGAATCGGATGAGAAACTTCGCGCAATTTTGCGGCGTCGGCTTGCTCTTCGCGGGCCTTCTTCTCTTTGCGAGCGGCTCGGGCCTGACGGCCCAAGTGGGCAGAGCTCCCGATCCGGACGACATCGACATCTACCCAGGCTACAAGATCGAGGTCCTGGCGCAGGGGCTCAATTCCCCCACGAGCCTGGCGATCAGCGAGGACGGCGAGATCTTTGTCGCCGAGAGCGGCTTCCTCCCCGGGACGGAGGCACGGGTCCTTAAGGTCAATCCCGACGGGACAACCGTCCGAGTCGCCCCGGCCCCGGGCCAGGCCTTCATCCCGCCGCTCTTGGGGCTGGTGGTCAGCCCGGACGGGCGACTCTACGCCGGGGATAAGGGCCGGATCGTCCGGATCGAGCCAGATGGCTCCTTAACCCCCGTGGTTGGGGGCCTCCCGAGTTTGGGAGACCATGGGAATAACCACATGGCCTTCGGGCCAGATGGGAAGCTCTACTTCGGCCAGGGGACGGCCACCAACTCCGGGGTCGTCGGCCTAGACAATAAAGAAGTCACGAGCTGGCTCACCCAGCACCCCGAGGTCCACGACCTCGCCTGCCGGGATATCGTGTTGCTCGGCCGGAACTTCACCGATGATGAGGGCGTGACCACCGGAGCCTTCGTCCCTTACGGGACTGCTACCGAGCCGGGCCAGATCATCAAGGGGCAGGTCCGTTGCAACGGGGCGATCCTCCGCGTCGATCTCGAGACCAGGGAGCTCGAGCTGGTAGCCTGGGGGTTCCGCAACCCCTTTGGGATCGGCTTCGCGCCCCCGGACCACCCGGTCCTCCGGGGCGCGCTCCTCGCTTCCGACAATGGGCCCGATGTGCGCGGCTCTCGCCCGATCGCCAATGCCCCTGACGAGCTAAATGTGGTCTATGAGGGGGGCTTCTATGGCTGGCCGGACCATTTCGGCTTCCTCGAGTCCTCCAGGGCGGTCTTCGGCCTCCCCGGGACGGAGACCGAGCAGGGCGTCCCGCCGCTCCTGGCCGCGCACCCTCAGGCCATCGGGCCAGTCGCTGAGTTCTCCGTCGGTTCCTCGGCCGATGGGTTCGCCTTCAGCGTCGGCGGAGCCTTCGGCCTCGCCGGGGACCTCTTCATTGCCGAATGGGGAGCCCTCGGGTTCGGGGTCCAAGACCTCAGCCCCTCGGGGTTCAAGGTCCAACGGGTCCGCTTCCTTCCCAACGGCGGGACGATCGTCTCAGACTTCATTATCAACAAAGTTCCCGGCCCGGCCTCGGCCAGTGGCACCGCCGGCCTGGAGCACCCGATCGATGTGAAGTTCTCCCCCGACGGAGAGGCCATGTATCTCCTCGACTTCGGGCGCTTCGGCGAGCCGGGGACCGGGGTCCTGTGGAAGGTCACGAAGAAGGCCTGGGCGGGCAGGCTCGACGGGGCGATCGGGGAGGAAGAGTATCCCCACATGACCGAGGTCGTGGGGGTGAAGGTCTACTGGCATAACGATGCGGAGAAGCTCTACCTCGGCCTAGCCAGCCCTGGGAAGGGCTATGTCGCGATCGGGCTCGATCCCGAGCGGCAGATGAAGGGGGCGAACATCATCCTGGCCGCGGTCAAGAATGGCAAGGTCGAGACCCGCGATGACTTCGGGACCACTGAGACCAGCCATGCTCCCGATACCAGCCTCGGCGGGCAGGACAATGTCCTCGAGGCCGCTGGAACGGAGACCGCCGCGGGCACGGTCGTCGAATTCGCCATCCCCTTGGACTCGGGGGACCGGTTCGACAAGCCGCTCGAGCCAGGAAAGAGCTATGTGATCATCGTCGCCTATCACCGGACGAGCGACAGCTTCAACACTAGGCACACGGACCGCGGGCAAGGGAGGATCACCCTCGAGCAGCCGGAGTAGGTTCGCGGCCTCAGGTTCAGATGAAGAGCGTGAGCGCGGCCTCCTTGGCTTCGTTGATGAACGCCCCGACGGTCCCGTAGGAGTCGATCCACTCCTCCTGGAGGTCCTCTCGCCGGAGGCCCATCACCTGCATGGTCAGCTCGCAGGCCACGATCTTTCCGCCCAAGGCCCTGTAATCCTCCAGCAAGCGCTTGAGCGAGGCCACCCTGGCCCGGCGCATCCGCTTGCCCATCAGCCACCGCCCGAGGCCGAGGAGGTTCAGCTTCGAGAGCGGGGCCCGTTCGAGCCGCCCTCGCCTGAGCCGCAACAAGCCCCAGAAGGTGAAGAAGAGGGTCGTCTCTAGGCCCATGGCGAGCGCCCCATTCCCCAGGATCAGGGCGCTCATCACCTTGTCTAAGTCGCCGGAGTGGACGATGATCGCCGCCTTCCTAGCGGCGGACGAAGATGTGCCAGGCCCCATCTTGGTCCTCCTCTACCCCAAGGAGCTCTAGGCCGAGGGACCTCACGGCCAGGGGGATCTCCTCCTTCGAGGGGCCGTGGGTCCCGACGATCTCGATCGTCTCACCCGGCCTGGCCCGCATCACCGCCTTGCGGAACTCGACCAGCGGGATCGGACAGGTCTCGCCGCGGCAGTCCACGAAGAGATCGGCGCGTCGCTCGATCTTCTCCTTCAAGCGGGGACCTCCTCCAGCCGCTCGAGGTAGCTCTCCTCCTCGCTCAGCCGTTCCCCGGTAAGCCGGCAGAGGTGGGGCCGATCGGTCCCAGGGAAGGCGTTCTCCTCGAGGTAAGGGCACTCGCGGCAGACCGAGGAGATCGCTAGATACCCTTCCTTGTAGAAGGAGCGAAGGAGCTTCACCAAGCCCTGGTCGAGCGCGGCTAACTCCTCGGAGGAGAGCTTCCTGATATACTCTTCCAGCTTGGCGGAGAGCGCGCTGAGCCGGGCGATCAACTTCCTCCCCTTGGCAGTTAGCTCGACCTGGACCCGTCGGCGATCCTCTAGGTCGTGGCGGCGCTTGACCAGACCCTTCTCCTCCAGGTTGTCCAGGACGCGGCTGGCAGTGGCTGCGGCGATAGAGAACCGCTTGGCGATGGCGTTGACCCCCCGGGAGGACGGATGGGCCCGGGCGAGGAACGAGAGGACCTGGACTTGGGTCGGCGAGAGCCCCTCGGCCTCACCCAGCCGGCGGAGGAGCGCCTCGACCCCCTGGTAGAGCCGGAGGAGGACGAGCGCGATCCGCGCCTCGGGGACCTCGAGGACCCTCCGGAGATCGGCCAGCTCTTCCATCACTCTTCCCCGACGAAGGCGACCTCTACCTCCCGGACATCCCAGAGCGGCTCGAGCCGCTCCCGGATCTCCTCTTCTAAAGCGCTGGCAAATTGATAGTCCGGTGGGAGATCGAGCTCGACCCGCACCCGCCCGCCGTCGACCGCTATGGCCCTCACTAAGTTCGCCTGGAGGATCTCCCGCCCGGTCTTAGGGTTGATCACATGCTTCAGCCGCTTCAGCACCACCTTCTCGTCCGTGGGGACCTTCTCCTTGAGAAGGCCGTGCTGGTGCTCGTAATTCTCGATCGCCATGTGG